>CAVKAU010000197.1:0-3560 GCA_963654035.1 bacterium
ATTATTTCTGCGCCCATGCCTTCGACTGTGTATAAGAGACCGGCACCGCCAGAATCGACAACGCCCGCCTCTTTAAGAACAGGTAATAGATCTGGCGTCTTTTGTAACGCTTCTTTCATTTGCTCTAAAAGAAGTTTGAAAAGCGTCTCAAAATCTTTGATTTCATCAATGTGGTCATTGATATAATCAGTCCCAATTCTTGCAACCGTAAGAATGGTTCCTTCAACTGGGTTAGGAACAGCTTTGTAGGCAACGCGCGTACCATTTTTTAAAGCAGAGGCGAATTGTTTGACGTTAGCTGTTTTTAGCCCAACCAATGAATCGGCAATACCAGCGAAAAATTGTGAGGTGATAACGCCAGAATTTCCTCTAGCGCCAAGTAACATCCCTTCGGAGCACTTGCTAACCACTTCTCCCAAAATAGCCTTATTGGCTTTCTTCATGGCTTTTACGCCACCATCAAGTGTCGCGCAAATGTTTGTTCCCGTATCGCCATCAGGCACAGGAAAAACATTCAAATCATTAACGGACTCATAGTGACTTTTGAGGTCTTTAAAACCATTAGTCACCATGGCCTCATATGTTTTACCGTCTAAAATATCCATTTTTAAAAGATCTTAAATTAATAATTATTCGCCAATGGCGGTAACTTCTTTGCCAAAGTTATAAATGGCAATGGTGCCAGGACCAACTGAGCCACCGACGATTGGGCCAAGAATGCCGATATGAATGGCTTTTGGTTTCACTCTCTTTAGGATTTCTTCTTTGCAGAATTTTGCACCTTCTAAATCATCAGAATGAGCGATGTAGATCGTTTGATTTTCAATATCTTCCGAGGAAGCAATAGCTTCTTCAACGATAGCAACTAAAGATGGTTTTCTTCCTTTGACTTTTTTGATGGCGAAGTTATTTCCTTTTGCATCGGAAATAAGGATTGGCTTGACGCCAAAGAGGTTGCCAAAGAAGGCAGTGGAGGCTTTAACACGTCCGGCTTTTTTAAGGTAAGTGAGGGTTTCAACAGCAGCCCATTGGTTGAATCTAAGTTTGTTTGCTTCTAACCAAGCGGCAATTTCATCCAAGGATTTTCCTTCGTCGGACATGATTCTTGAACGGATAGCCATATCGCCTTGAGGATAGCCAGAAATTAAAGAATCGATAACAACGATTTTTCTATCTGGGTATTTCTCTTTGAAGGAAGCGGCAACTGTTCTAGCCATATCGACGGACTTCGAAAGGGCTGAAGAGCAAGCGATATAAAGAATATCGTTGCCTTGTTCGAGTTCATTGCCGAACTTTGCTTCATATTCTTGGCGGGTAACTTGGGAGGTGAAAATCTTTTCGCCTGCACGCATGACTTCATATAAAGCATGTGGATCATAGCCTTGATCCCAATCAAGGGAGGCTGTTATCTCTTTTTCTTTGATTGTAAGTCCCATTGCGCAATAGCCAATGGAATACTTCTTTCTTAACTCAGTGTCTAAGTCACCTGTAGAATCGATTAAGATTGCTAAATTTTTCATAATTAATGGTTCTCTCCTTAATTAACAAAGAACTTTAACATTTTCTCACAAAATGCCTCTAATAACAAATTCCATATGTTATTTGGCTTTCTAAGGCCGAGAAAATGCCAATTTCTACTAATCTATTGTTTACTTTTTAATTAGTGGAACGCCAATTTTCCATGCCCCACCGACTTTTTCACCTATGGAATAATATGACGAGTCGATTTGCGAAAAGAGAATTGGATTGAATTTGGAAAGGTCGACGTTTCCTTTTTCATCGAGTATTTCTTCGTTCGCAAGAACGTTAACAATTTCGCCATAAGCAAAGAAATTGTCATCTTCGTCTTTACGAAGTGCATGCAATTTGCATTCAAGGCATAAAGGATATTCATCAAGGACTGGGGCATTGACGTTTTTTGATTTGCTAGCGTGTAATCCTGAATGAAAGAATTTTTCCGAATCTTTATTCCCAGAAACAATGCCGACGAAATCTGCTTCCTTAGCATGTTCTTTCGTTGCTATTGAAATGGTGAAATCTCTGCCATCTTTTAAATTTTTACTCGTAAGATGGGATTCATCTAAGCAACATAAGACCATGTTATGATCAACTAATGTTCCCCAAGCCATATTCATAACATCAACAGATCCGTCTTCGTTATAGGTTGCGATCAAAGCAACAGGCATTGGGAAGAGAAATGATTTAACTCCTAAATCTTTTTTCATAAAAAAGTTCCTTTCAATTTTCGTGAATCGTTTTATAAATGTCCTTAATCATTTTTTCATCATTCACGTATAAAAGCCCGTTAATTCCTAATGATGATGCAATAGTGACATTTTCTTTATTATCATCAATAAAATAAGAATCTTCAGGCTTATAACCACTTTTTTCTAAAGCATAGAGGAAAGCATCTTCGTTTGGCTTATAATGCCCAATCTCATATGAAATATATAATTCATCAAAAAGGCCTTCGATTTCATATCTTTTGATGAGATAAGGAACAAGAAAATCGCAGGCGTTAGATAAAAGAACAAGCTTATGCCCTTCTTCTTTTAGCTTTCGTAGTAGCTCAATGTAGTTTTTATGAGGCTTTGGACCGTCAAGAAGGTTTTTCAAAACGAAATCTCTTTCAAAATTGAAATCTTTGCAAACGTTGTCGACGATTTCTTCAAAAGTGACCTCGCCCCTATCTCCAGGATGGAAATATTTATCGGTTAAGTCCTGCGCTTTATATTGAGGGCAATATTTGCCAAAAAAGACGGTCGAGTCCTCATCACCTACAACCCCAAAGAAATCAGACATAATTAATTTTTTCATAACGGCGATATTTTACGATATCACACTCTTTTAGTCCAAAGAAAAGCATTCTCCTTTATTTTCATAATAAAGATGGTATATTTATAACGGCTTTTTAGTCATTGCTAACTATGAGAAAGATATCCGAAGAAAAATATCAGTCAGAAACAAAAACGGTTAATCTGATGATTGCCTTATATTGTCATAAGAAACATAAGTCGAAAAAAGGCAATTTATGCCCTGAATGCCAAGAATTGAAAGAATATTGCGAATACCGCCTCTCTTTATGTCCTTGGGGAGATAAAAAGCCATTTTGCTCAAATTGTTCGATTCATTGTTACAACAAAGAGCATCGCGAAAGAATTAGGGAAATTATGCGCTTTTCTGGACCTAGGATGCTTTTCCATCATCCAATTTTGGCCATTAAACACATTAGCGAAACATTAAAGCAAAAGAGAAAATTAAGGAAGACCGAGAATGCAAGAAAAAGAAAAGAAGAAAACAGCAAAGCTAAGCAAAAGCAAGATAATTAGAATATTCTACCTCATCGTTGGTTTTATCTCTTTTGCCCTTGGCACGATTGGTATAGTGATACCGGTTTTGCCAACCGTTCCTTTCTATCTTTTAACGGCATTTTGCTTTGTTAGGGGGTCAGAGAAGTTTGCTAATTGGTTTCTCAATTCAAAACTATACAAAAACCATGTTGGCAATTTTGCTAAGCATCACGTAATGACAGTATATGGAGAGATGATTCTTCTTATTTT
>CAVKAU010000198.1:0-3966 GCA_963654035.1 bacterium
ATACCTTTATGGCATCGATGAGAAAAATCCTACCCGCGTATCAAGAAAAGGGAAGCTTATGATGTCCGCAGGCATTGGCGAATGGGAATATGGCGCGGCTATCAATATTCGCTTATCTGAATCTAGAGGCCTTCTTAGCAAAGAAGACATTTTGCAATTTAACGCTAAATCCAATGGCACCAGAGTGTTAGTCAAAGGAGCCATTGATAAAGATTTCCGCACAGGGCAAAAACAAATCTTCGTTCACTATATTGAAAAACTTCCGGCAAAGCCTTTAAGAGATGATAATGAGCCAACTCAACGTGTTGAACTCCATTTGCATTCAAAATTCTCTGCCATGGATGGCCTTGGCGATATTGAAGATTATCTTAAACTTGCGATCCATTGGGGAATGCCCGCTTTAGCAATTACCGACCATGGCGCTATCCAATGTTTCCCTGCCGCCGAAAAAGCCATGGGAAATATCAATAAAGCTCGAAAGAAAGCTGGTCTTAGCACTGATCCAATTAAGCTTTTATATGGTTGTGAATTCTATATGTTCGATAGACCAGTGCCAATTCTAAATCGTAGTTCCAATGAAACGATAGCCAATAAAACCTATTGCGTATTCGACTTTGAAACCACGGGTCTTTCGCATGTCTACGATAGGCCAATCGAATTTGGCGCGGTTATTGTCGGACCGGATGGAATGCCAATTAAACGCATCGACCGTTTTATCGACCCGGAAAGAGAATTATCTCCCGGTGCTATGGATGTTAACCACATTACAGCAGATATGCTTGTTGGTGCTCCTAAAATGCAAGAAGCAATCAAAGAGATTTCTGAATTCATTGGCGATTCAATTCTTGTCGCCCATAACGCTCAATTCGACTTAGACTTCCTTAACATAATGAGAAAGTCTGCTGGAATGCCTCCGGTTAACAATGTCGTTGTGGATACCCTCCAGGTTGCAAAATATCTTTTCCCTGATGCTGGCGCCGTAAACGAAAAAGCTTTAGCAGGACGTCTAGATATTCATGGCGAATCAGATAAGTTCCACCGTGCTGACTACGATGCTGAGCAACTTTCAAAGATTTGGCTTGCGATAATCCCTCTCCTCCAAAAGAAATACAATAATCCAAATATCACCTTCGAAGATTTGAATCATTTGCCTATCGATTCCCAAAACTTCTATCGTTTGCTTATTTCTTTCCATACAACTGTCATTGCTAAAAACAATGCTGGACTTAAAGCGCTATATAAGCTTATTTCCGAATCGGAAACAACATATTTAGCCCCTCAATCAAGAAATGCCCCAACACCATTGCTTCCAAGGGAATTCTTAGCGGAAAATCGTGAAAACCTTCTTGTTGGATCAGCCTGTTTCAATGGTCGTGTTTTTGAAATGGCGATGAATGGCACCCAAGAAGAATTAGAAGAAGAAATGAAGTTTTACGACTACATAGAAATTCAGCCTAAGGAAAACTATTCTTGGCTTGTTGGCATGGAGATGATTGATGAAGAAAGATTAATGGACATTCTTCAAAGAATCGTTGATACAGCTAAGCGTTTAGGAAAGAGAATCGTTGCTACAGGAGACTGCCATTATGTCAACCCTGAAGAGAAAATAACGAGGGACGTGTATATAAATACGGCGGGGCTTGGAAAATCAATCCACCCATTAAACCGTGGTAGAATGCATCACGCCCCATTCCCAAACCCTGATCAACACTTCCGTAGCACCCGTGAGATGCTTGATTCATTTAGAAGCTGGTTACCTGAAGAAGAATGTCAAGAATACGTCATTAAGAACACCAGAGACATCGCCGATATGTGTGAGCCTATGAAAGTTCTTAAAGATAAACTTTACACGCCTGTTGCAAACCTTCCTGATTCTGATGTTAAGCTTAGAGAAATTTGCTATGGCAACCTAAAAAAGACATATGGCGATAATCCTGATCCAGAAGTCAAAAAGAGACTTGATAGAGAACTCGATGGTATTATCAGTAACGGATACGCCGTTACCTATTACATCGCCCACCTTTTAGTCAAGCATGCGGCTGAAGATAATGATAACCCTCAACATATGGGTTACTTTATTGGCTCAAGAGGATCTGTTGGATCTTCTTTTGCTGCGACAATGGCTGGCATCACCGAAGTTAATCCTTTGCCTCCACATTATCTTTGCCCACATTGCAAACATTTTGAATGGGCAAATGAGCAAGAAGAATTTAAAAACCTTCGCTCAGGATTCGATCTTCCAAGAAAGAATTGTCCTGAATGCGGAACGGATATGCTAAGAAATGGCCAATCGATTCCTTTTGAAACATTCTTAGGCTTCAAAGCAGATAAAGTTCCTGATATTGACCTTAACTTCCCTGCCGATTACCAAGCAAAAGGTCACTTATATACCCGTGAGATTCTTTCGACTCCAGAAGAAAACGAGGCATACCGTAAAGGTGAATTCGTCCACTCCCCTCACGTTATTAGAGCAGGAACGATTGCTGCTGCCCAAGAGAAGAACGCCTATGCTTATGCTAGAGATTATTTTAGGGACGTCAAACATGAAGAACTCAATAACGAGAATCGCGCTTATTGCGCTTTCTTAGGAAATAAATGCGCTGGAGTCAAACGTACGACTGGCCAACACCCAGGCGGAATTGTCGTTATTCCTGCTGATATGGATATCTTTGATTTCACCCCTTTCCAACACCCAGCAGATGATCCGGAGGCAGAGTGGCTTACCACTCACTTCGAATTTGCATCCATGCATGACTCCGTTCTTAAACTTGATGAACTTGGTCACGTTGACCCGGTTGCTTTAAGAATGCAGTGTTATCTTACTGGCATTAACGTTTCTGATGCAGCTGAAGCAATCCCTCTTGATGATAAGAGAGTCCTTTCCTTATTCTCCTCACCTGATGAGCTTAAGCTTAAGAAGAATCCCCTTGGTTTAAAAACAGGCGCTAGAGCTTTGCCGGAGTTTGGCACGTCTTTCGTTCAAGGCCTTCTAGAGGAAGCAAACCCAAAAACATTCAATGACTTATTGATTATTTCAGGCTTATCACATGGTACAGACGTTTGGAATAACAACGCTGAAGATCTAGTTGTTAAGCAAGGAAGATCACTTGATGATGTCGTCGGATGTCGTGATGATATCATGAACTACCTCATATCCATGGGCGTTGAGCCATCGATGTCTTTCCATATCATGGAAGACGTACGTCATGGCAAGGGAACTGGTGGCGATCCTAATTACGATGTTGAGATGAAAAAGCATAACGTACCAGATTGGTATATTGAATCTTTAAACAAGATCAAATACCTCTTCCCTCGCGCTCACGCTGCAGCCTATGTTATTGGAGCCGTTCGTGTCGCTTGGTTCAAGCTTTATCATCCACTTGAATTCTATACGACTTATTTCACAACCCGTTGCGATAAGTTTGATATCAAGGTTATGTCAGGACCATTAGATGGAATCGTTGACCGCATCAATAAAATTAAGAGTGATCCTGAAGCGTCCGATACCGATAAAGAAGAACTTAACTCCGACTTAGCTGCTTGCGAGATGGTTGATCGTGGATACAAGATTGAAAATATTTCCTTGATGGAATCGGAAGCGGAAATCTGGAAAGTCTGCAAAGAAAGGAATTCCATCATCCCGCCATTTAAAGTCATATCTGGCTTCCCTTCATTAGCTGCCGAAGGCATTGTTAAGGCTAGAAAAGAAGGAGATTTCCTTTCCCAAGAAGATCTTATGAGCCGTGTTAAAAAGACAGTAAATGAGGAAGAAAGCAAGAAGAGTGGCAACACCGTTTATTATTCAATTGGCACTTCAGCGATCGAAGCATTAAAAGAAGTTGGTGCCCTTGAAGGACTTTCCGAATCTAATCAGATGTCTCTTTTCGATTTTTAGAGTATAATAACGCTTGCGCTTAGTAAGCGTTTAATCGGGACGTAGCACAGCTTGGTAGTGCGTCTGGTTCG
>CAVKAU010000199.1:0-4300 GCA_963654035.1 bacterium
TCTCCTTACTTTTAAATGTTTTGTTTTCAGTGCTTGAAGGGAGGAAGAATTAATGGTTAAAAATCGTGCTTGGAAAGTAAATAAAGGCTTATTTGAATCATTGAAGTATGTTTCGTTGTTTTCTTTATTGGTTAGTCTTGCTGCCTTATTTTCCATCATTATCTTTATATTTGTTAGAGGATCCGGAAATGTTTCTTGGCAACTATTGTTCGGAAAATATGGGACCGAGATCTCCATTTGGCCAGCGACTGTTGGAACTTTATATTTAATACTAATTGCTTTGGTGCTTGGCGTGCCATTAGGAATTGCCACATCGATATATTTAGTCGAATATGCAAACGGAACAGGAGTCATTACAAAAATTATTCGTGTCTCTATTGAAACTCTTGCTTCAATTCCATCTATCGTTTATGGCTTATTTGGCTATCTTGTGTTCGTTGTTTCCTTTAAATGGGGATATACCTTGATGGGTGGAGGAATCACCTTAGCGATTATGATCCTTCCATTAGTTGTTAAAAACGTTGAAGAGGCTTTAAAAGAAGTCCCCAATTCTTTAAGAGAAGCTTCATTAGCTTTAGGCGCTTCAAAAATAAGAACGATATTTAAGGTTGTATTGCCAAATGCTTTGCCAGGAATTCTTACTTCCATCATTCTTTCAATCGGAAGAGTCGTTTCGGAATCGGCAGTTCTTCTTTTAACAGTCGGAATGGTTGTTAACATCGTCCCTACTTCACCTATGTCAGCAGGCACTTCTTTAGCCTTAGACATTTATTACTTCGCCCAATTTGGCTATATCGGAGAGGCTGGAGCCGCTTCACTCGCCTTATTGGTATTAGTTTTATTCTTAAACATCACCGCTTACGTTCTTACATTTATTTTTCAAAGGAGGAAAAAGCATGGAAAATGAAATCCTTCAAAGCAAAGATCTTCATCTCTTCTATGGCGAAAAAGAAGCCTTAAAAGGGATTAATCTTTCAATAGAAAAAGGATCTATACACGCTTTAATAGGCCCTTCTGGATGTGGTAAGTCCACATTCTTAAGGTCGCTAAATAGAATGAATGACCTTATTACAGATTGCAAAATCACTGGGGAAGTTCTCTACCATGGCGAAGATATATATCGTAAAGGAATTGACATAAATCTTCTCAGAAAGAAAGTTGGAATGGTCTTCCAAAAACCAAATCCATTTCCGATGTCAATTTACGATAATATAGCATACGCACCACGTACTTTTGGAATAAGAGATAGAAAAACATTAGATGAAATTGTCATCAGCAGCCTTAAGAAAGCATCCCTGTTCGAGGAAGTAAAAGACAACCTAAAACACTCCGCGTTGTCTCTTTCGGGAGGACAACAACAGCGTCTTTGTATTGCAAGAGCTCTTTCTGCCGAACCAGAAATTCTCCTTATGGATGAGCCAACAAGTGCTCTTGACCCAATCTCAACCGCAAAGATTGAAGAATTGATGGTCGAACTTAAAAAGGATGTGACAATCGTTATCGTCACGCACAATATGCAACAGGCGTCAAGAGTTGCTGATTACACTTCATTCTTCTTATTAGGAGAACTTGTCGAAACGCAAAAAACCGAAAGTCTTTTCTCTCAGCCAATTGATAAAAGAACGGAAAATTACATTACAGGGAGGTTCGGATAGAAATGGAAACGAGATTCGAAAAAGAAATAGATTTAGTTTTAAAGAAACTTGCAGATATGGGAGAATTAGCGGCGAGATCCGTAGAAAAAGCCTTAGAATCGCTTGTTGAGAAAAACGCAAATATCGCTAGAGAGGTAATCGAGGAAGATAAGCATATCGATCAATATATGAAAGATATCGAAAGCTCATGTTTTAGAATCCTTCTTTTAGATCAGCCAGTTGCTTCAGATTTCCGCAAAGTCGGATCTGCTTTAAAAATGATCACCGATCTAGAAAGGATCGGCGATTATAGCGTCGATATAGCCGAAGAAGTCCTTTCTTTCCCCAATGAACCATATATCAAATCCTTGATTGATTTACCAAGGATGGGCGCATGTGCGTCAAGCATCGTTAAGAAGGCCGTTCATTCCTTCATTACCGGAAACGTTGATGAAGCAAGATCTCTTGAAAAAGACGATGATCGCGTGGATGAATATTATAAAAACATCAAGCAAGAACTTATCACTCTAATGAAAGGTGATGAGAAAAATGCTGAACAAGCTATAATATTTATGATGATTGCCAAATATCTTGAAAGAATTGGCGATCATGCGGTAAACGTTGGCGAATGGGTCGATTATTCTTCAACGGGGACTCATCTGGACTCTTAATTATGGAAAAACAACTAATTTACTGTGTCGATGATGAAGAAAGCATACGCGCTTTGTATGAAGAAGCTTTGCCAATGGGTGGGTATGAATGCATTTCCTTCCCTGATGCATCATCTTTTTGGAATGCTTTAAAAAGAAAACAACCAGATTTAATAATCCTAGACATTATGCTCCCAGGAATGGATGGCATGGCTTTGTTAAAGAATATCATGGAAAGTGATTTTTCTTCGATTCCTGTGATAATGGTCTCCGCTAAAAGCAAAGAAACAGATAAAGTCAAAGGGTTAAATGAAGGCGCTTCAGATTACCTTTCTAAGCCTTTTGGCGTTATGGAGCTTTTAGCTAGAATCAAAGCAAATCTTCGCAAAAGCGCTAAAACAGATACGATTAAATATAAAGAGCTATCCTTAAATAAAGTCCAACATGAAATATCTTTAAACGAAGTGCCCCTTCACCTTTCTTTAAAAGAATATGATCTTCTTGCCTATTTCCTTGAGCATATTGATAAAGCCATTTCCAAAGAAGAGCTCCTTACGAATGTTTGGGGAGTTGAATGTTCAATCGAGACAAGAACGATAGATATGTTCGTTTCGAGATTAAGAAAAAAACTAAATGAATCCTCGGTCTTAATTGAAACGGTTAGAGGGTTAGGTTATATCATGAGATGAAAAAGAAGCTAGCCTTTTGGAATTCCTTGATAATCGTTGTTGCCATTTCACTGTTGTTATCTTTTGGCATTCTTTTTGCTAAAAACGCTTTAGTTAATGAGGCAAAGGAAAATGCAATTTCTTTGACGCATGCCTATAAAAATGCCTTTAATGGGGATGCCACTTCTTTACTCGTCGAAGATAATAACGTGAGGGAAACAATCATTCTTTCCGATGGAAAGGTGCTGTGGGATTCCGAAGAAGACGCAATAAAACTTTCTTCGCATGCCGATCGCGAAGAATTTGTTGCTGCTATAAACAATTCTCCTAAAGTCGTAATTCGTTCTTCTGAAACATTTGGCGTTGAATATATCTATTATGCTGAAGCAAAGACAATATCCGATACGATTTATGTTGTAAGAATAGCTTTAAAGACATCATCCTTGACCTCTTTTGCTTCTTCTTATATTCCTTGGATTATTTTAGTTGGCCTTATTGCGGTAGTTGGTTCAATAATTACCATTCTTTTTGTTACTTCAAAATCATTAAAGCCGTTGAAAACAATTGAGCGCAATCTCGCCAAAATAAAATCAGGTGAGCAATTAGAATCGATTGAAATCAAAGACAAGGATGAAATAGGTAACATAAGCAAAGACATAAATGATATTTCTCATGAATTATCCACAAGCCTAAATCAATTGAAAAGGGAAGAGGAAAAATTAGCCCTTCTACTATCAAGCATCCCTAATCCAATCGTAGCAATAAGCAAAAATAACGAATTATTATTCTCAAACGATTCGGCGAAAAAGGTTTTTCTTATCGATAATAACAAATTATCTTCCAATATTGAGCTGATAGACGGGGAAACACTTGAAAAAGAAGGGAAGACTTATATTATTTCACGCACGGATGCAAAGGATTTTTATCTTTGTGTCCTTAATGATATAACCCCGCAAAAAGAAGCAGAAAAACAGCGCAAGGAATTCGTTGATTCCGCCTCTCACGAATTAAAAACGCCACTTACATCCATTATTGGCTTTAACGAACTTATTGCTATGAGTAGCAAGGATAAAAAGATTAAGGAATATACAGAAAAAGTATCTCTTTCTTCAAAAAGAATGCTCTCAGTCGTCCAAGATATGCTTGCAATATCCTCCCTTGAAGAAGAAAAAGATCAAGGCAATTCTCCATTGATATCTTTAAGGAATGTTGTTAATGAAGCAATAAGCAAGCTTTCATTCCTAGCCGAAGAGAAGGAAGTCAAGATCGTAGTTGATGGAGAGATGAGTGCCAAAATAGAAGAAAAAGACGCATATCTAATCATCAAGAACCTTATTGAAAACGCTAT
>CAVKAU010000200.1:0-7267 GCA_963654035.1 bacterium
ATACGAACCAACGTCAGTATAAGCTTCTCTATTCTTATAAGTAATTGAACTGCCTTCCGGAACACCGCTTACTTCATTTAAAATATGCGTTTTTCCATCATATGGTACAGTTACATTCTCAAAGATAAGGCCAGTGAATTCTTTTTCCTCTTTTGATGAAGCAGAATCACTTTGGGCGATCGCTTGAGAATTGCTTTGATCGCTAGCGCTCAAGCTTTCATTTGCTTCCTCACCCCCCCACAAGAGATGAGAGTTAACGTTAATAGTAATGGTAACAATAATTTTCTTTTCATTTGCTTCCTCCTTGTTATTGTTATTTATTGGTATTTCCGGCTAATATGAACGGAAATGAGAATACGGATAATACTGATGAAATGGCGATTGCTAATAAGAGTGCACCAACGCCAATAAGGAATCCGATAAGGGCGAAGAGCAATTTCATCGCGATTAAAAATTTAAGGCCGTCCAAGCTAAAACTAAAAATTATGCCTGGCATTTTAACTGTCCAGGACGCAACATCGACGAACAATTCGCTAATCCAGGACGCCGAGAAGATGCAGTAAATATCTGCTAATAACGTATATCCAACAATGATAGGTAATGCAATTGTCCATCCTAAACCAACATTTTGATAATAGACAATGCAAGCAATAAGCGTGCCAATTAATCCAATAATTGCAACGATAATGGCCCACGTTAAAACATTCTTTTCTTCTTTTTCCTCTTTCGTTAATACCGGTTTTGGCTTTTGGGCGGTAATGACGTTATTTTTGTTTTTAGAAGTAGGGGCATCGACTATTTTTACCGCTTCCTTATTGTCATAATTGAATTTCTTATAACATCTTTCGCAGATTCTAACGATCTTTGTTTCATTTGATGGAGTATTCGTCTTAACGATATTGATTTGATCGCCAGGAAAAAGAGGCTGACCGCATTTGCTACAAGTTGCAATTTGCTTTTTGCCATCTTTGTTTATTACTGGTCCGTTTTGCGGTTCGTCTTCTGATTTTGGCTCTTCCTTTATTTCTGGTTTTATGGTTTTCTCATCTTCTTTTTCATTTAAATCATCATTTAGAAGATATTCAAAAGAGCAATCAAAAATCTTACATAATTCTTTTATGTTAGCGATATCCGGTTCATTTAAACCACTTTCCCATTTGCTGATAGTTTGAAAAGATACGTTCATCTTTTCTGCTAAATCTTTTTGAGTTAAACCTGCTTCAGTTCTAAGCTTTTTAATCTTTTGTCCGAATTTCATTGTCTTTTTACCGCCTTACGGGTTTAATTTCTACTTTTTCACGAATTAAGTAAATAACGTGTTTGGCGAACCGCTCGCCTTTTTAGAGAATATTCAATTTAGATACTAAGTATCTATTATTAAGAACCTATGTGCGTTTCTTCCATATTAATATAACATATAAGGGAAATATCTTTTAGAAAAAAACCAATACACGTCTAAATTAAACGCAAAATAAAGATGGTTTAACGTTAAAGATTTTATATAAATGCCAGGTTTAAAGTTACGTGAGATGAAATCAAAATGAGCTCAAGAAAAAGAAGATGAAGCGAGTTTTGCTGTTTCTCGTTTATGCTGATCTTGAATTATGAAAAAAGCCAAGTGATACAGCTTGGCTTATAAATTGAATCTGATTATAACCATATTTCTTTTGCTAAGTTAAAGGCGGCCCAGGCTTTTGGCCAACCAGCATAAAAAGCTATATGAGTTATTATTGAAGAAATTTCCTTTTTAGAAACGCCATTATTTTTTGCATTTAATAAATGATATTTTAGTGATGAATCAGTTATTCCTTGAGATATTAGCGATACTACAGTTATTATGCATCGCATCTTCAAATCAATGTCTTCGTTATTCCAGTCTTCGCCAAAAAGGATATCGTCATTAAAATGAGCGAATTCTGGAGCGAATTCACCTAAGGAATCTCTTCCTGCCGTTTGTTTGATTTTTGCCATATATCCTCCTTATTTTAATTTATCGTATTCACTGTTTTTAACTTCTTCGCACCATTCGTTGTGTGTGTCTTCACCAGGAATTTCAATTGCAATATGGGCGAAATAAGAGTCCTTCTTTGCGCCATGCCAATGCTTAACGTTTGGAGGAACGCATATTACATCACCTTCTTTTAAACTAATTGGATCTTTTCCTTCTTCTTGATACCAGCCTTCGCCAAGAATGCAAATAAGCATTTGTCCTCCGCCTTTTTTAGCATGATGGATATGCCAAGCATTGCGACATCCAGGCTCAAAAGATACGTTGGCGGCAAACATTTCATCATCTTGCTTTGTTAAAGGATTTAGATAGGATTTGCCAATAAAATATTTTGAATAAGCAATATTTTCTTTTCCAATCCCGAATTTATTTGCTTTCTTAAATTCTTCAAAATTTCCAATTTTCATTTGTAAATCCCATCTATTTTTATTTCTTTAATGTTTTATACCTTAGCCAAACCGCTCCAGAGGAAAACGATTTAACACTTTCTAAATGCAATGGAACAACATTACTTTCTCTGGCTAAACCATCGAATACGCTAACCATTCCTTCGCGTCCGTCGATGCCAGCGCCAATAAGAATGCTGACTTCATCGATCAATCCTTTTTCTAGAAAGGCCCCATTGATATGGCCTCCACCAACTATTGTCATTCTTTTGATATTAAATTGATTTGTTAATGTCTCACACGCTTTTGCTAAATCGACTTCATTCTTACCAGTGGCAATCCATGATATGTTTCTCTCTTTTAGATAATCGAGATATTCAATTGAAACGTTTTCGCTAGTTAAAATAAGCAATGGCTTTTCTTGATTTGAAATTTTATTCCAAAGCAAACGTCCTTTGCTATCGGTAATGATTTCATAGCTATCCGATTCCTTCGCTTTATAAAAATCACTTCTGCCAATTTTATTTTCTTTTTTTGCTTTGAATTCTCCAGGAAGAGAAATTTCCCTTTCGGCAGTAATTCTTCCTGAAAGATGAGTTTTCGCATCTAAATCTTCAAGCGCTGAGTAATATTCTTCAACTCCAGGGAGGGATTCGGTCATTTGGCAATCAATCCTTCCGTCTAGCGAAGTCATCATGTGACAAATAATGTAAGGTTTTTCCATAATTAGTTCCTTCTTTTTAGACGCACGATTTATGTGCTATAGTTAACTTACAACTTAAAGTCAACTTTAAGTCAATAACCATTTTTTGGAGGCTATTTATGTTTTATTCGATAGGTGAAGTGGCAAAGATGTTTGATTTACCAGCATCAACAATACGTTATTACGATTCCGAAGGATTGTTTCCCAATCTCAAGCGTGAATCTGGAATTAGAAAATTTTCGGATAATGATCTTGAGGGGCTAAGAGTGATTGAGTGTCTTAAGAAATCCGGGTTGGAGATTAAAGATATCAAATTGTTTATGCAATGGGTAAATGAAGGGCCAAAAACATATTCCAAACGCCAAGAATTAATAAATAAACAAAAAGAATGCATAGAAGAAGAAATTAGCAATTTGAATAAAGCTTTGGATATGTTGAAATTTAAATCTTGGTATTATCAAGAGCTTGTAGATGGTCACGAAGAAAAAGAAACCAAAGCAAAAGTGCCAAACGACCTTCCGAAAGATATACGTATGGCATACGAAAATGCTCATAAATAATGTTTGTCAAAGAAAAAGCAAGCATTTATCGGACTTTATAATCCCTTCGCTAAGAATGAAGTAAACAGTGAAGTAACAATGAAGTAATACTTCACTCTTACTTCATTTTGTTTTAAAATATATAAATAAAGAGGTGATAATATGTTATTTGAAGAGCTAATACCAAATCAAAACATAGAAGATTATGAAGTTGAATTTAAAGGAATTATTTCTGAAGGGCCAACAAAGGATAATAGCGGAAGAGAAGAGATTGGCTGGCTAAAAGAAATCGCTGCATTCTCTAATACATTTGGTGGAGTAATGTATATCGGCGTTGATGATAAGACACATAACGTTTTGGCTTTATCGCATAATGACGCAGATAAAATTGCTTTAATGGTTCAACGCCTAATTTCCATCCATATTGAGCCACCAATACGTTACAAAATTGAAAGAATAATCGTTCCAGAAACATCTCCAACTCGCTATGTGCTCGCAATTCATGTTGAAAAAAGCAAATTTCCTCCAATTTCCCTTCGTATGAATGGCCTTAGCATCATCTATACTCGCCATTTTGGAAAAACAAGCCCTGCAACAGGAGAAGAAATTCGCAATATGGTCATGTCTAGCGATCGTGTATCGTACGATATTTTGGAGACGGATGAGATTTTCAATAAAGACGATTTCAAAACCTTATACGCCTTTTATAAAGAACAAAACGATGGAAAAGAGTTAACGGAAAAGGATTTGCTTAACATAGGTTTCTTCAATCTCGATGGCAAATTAAAGAATGGCGCCATTTTATTCAAAGATAATTGTGAAGATTCAAGAACGCTTGTTGAATGCTCGGCCTTTCCTGGAATTAGCAAGGGCGATAATGTTTTTCTTGCTTCGTCTAGTATAAAAGGAAATTTAATTGATGAATATAAAGCAATAATGTCTTTTGTAGACGGACGTTCAGTGAACGGCTTTGAAAAAACTCCAGATGGAAGAAAGGAACTGTTTTCTTTTCCAAAGCGCTCCTTGTCTGAAGGCATTGCTAATGCTTTAGGGCACAGGAATTACTTTATTAACGGTTCGCAAATTGAGATTAATTTATACAAAGATCGCTTAGAAATAATTTCGCCTGGTTCTTTGCCATCAAATAGATGGTTGAGAAAAGAAACGAATTTGTCGGAAATACCACCATTACGCAGAAATGAATTGATTTGTAATGTTTTTTCTCTTTGCAAGATTATGGATCATAAGGGAAGCGGATTTGACAAAATCGAGCAAGAATATAAAGAATATGGGTCAAAATTCGCACCATTTGTTGATTCTGACGATTCTTTCTTCTCTTTGACTTTACCTGATTTGACTCACCTATCTGGGTTAGTTAGCAACAATGAGAAACCGGCAGTTTTTACTTTGAATGGCGAAGAAACGCCGAAACAGTTAGAAATCCTTTCATATTGCTGGAATAAGGGAAGAAGCGCTTTAGAAATAGCTGAAATGCTTGGCATAAAGCCATCAACATATTTTAGAAAAGAAATACTTATGCCTTTAGTAGAGAAAAAACTACTTATAGTCAACAACACGTCTTATCCAGTAAAGTATTTTGCTGATCATAATAAAGTTTTGCCGCAATGATTTCGCAAAGAATGAAGTAAACAGTGAAGTAACAATGAAGCAATACTTCACTCTTACTTCACTCTTTCTAAATTTAGCCAATCAAATTTGCAATTCGATGAGAAGACTAACCTACCTATAAATTTTGAAAAAACAAAAAATAGACGTTACTCTTTTTTTGATTTTATTCAAGAAATAAATGGTTTTCGATAGGGATATTGCGATTTTTGCAATATATTTGATTAATTTCAAATGCCTTGCTTAGTTTCTGCTATTGCTATTGCATGCGAGTTTCCAATTTCTCGTGATTCTTAATATGTTGTTCAATATGGCTAAGAATATCGTATTGAGGATGTATAAAGGCAAAGGCCATTTTATAAATTGATAATGGATCAACATTAATAACCATTAACTTTCCCAACTGAATTTTTATGTTTTTAGGTGTAATAAAACTAAATTCTAATTATTTTCTTGATTTAATAATGAGACCATATAAATAGGTAAGTAAGTTATTTTCCCACGCACTTGAAGATTGCTGTTGCAGAATACTATTGCTTGTTTGATTTCATATTCATCATTTGAAAGAAGATTGTTTAAAGCTGAGTGTCTTTTATAATCTTTGCCAGATTTTACTTCAATAGGCAGGATTTCATTCTTGTACATTATGAGAAAATCTACTTCGCCTTGTTTTTTGCTAGAAAAATAAAATAAATTATCACAATTGAATCCATGGCAAAGCAGTTCTTGAGCGACGGCATTTTCGAATATGCCGCCAAAGTTTATATCTTTTTCGTGAGCTAGAATTTTTTCTTGAATCCCTGTCGATAAAAGCCTATAGCAAAGCAAACCAACGTCGTTTGCAAATAATTTTAGCAATTTATTATTTTTCGCTAAAAGTAACGGCACCTTAGGCTCATCCACGTTATAGACGGGAATTGCCACGCCAGCATCCTTTAGCCAAATAAAATCATTTTCACACCTTAAAAGCGAATATTTTTTGTCTACGTTAGAAAGAATAAAACGTTTAGATTTGCTTGATATCTCACTTGGAATAAGGTCGTATGCATTCCTAATATATGGGCGATGCGCTTCATTGGCGTATTTTGTCACGTCCTTTTTATAATATGTTTCGATCATTTTGTGGATAAGGTGCGTTGCGGCTAAATCATTGGTGCGAATATATGTTTGTACAGCCTCTGGCATTCCACCAATCAATAAGTATTTATAAAATAAATCAATCAATTTATCATGAATATAGAAAGGTACTTCTGTACGTTCTTGATAACATTTTTTAATTTCGAGGATTACTGGCTCTTGAACGTTGCTTGCCCAAAGAAATTCCTCAAAATCTAAAGGATACATCGTTTCTTCATAAAGATAACCAGTAGGTTCTAATGCAATGTTAAATGTTGTTACGCCTAGCAAAGAGCCAGAAAATATGAAACGATAACGCCCATCAATTACGAATCCTTTTGCCATTGTTTGAAAATCGATATCTTTCGCCATTTGTATCTCATCAATAAAAATCACGGTTTTTTTAGGAATGAGTGGAGAAGTGGAAAAAGCTGAAACGACAAGCAAAAAATCATTTACGGTTTTGGCTTGAGAAAAAGCTTTTATAGATTGTGTGTTTAATGCCAGATTGATATATATGTAGTTTTCGAAATTCTCTTTGCAAAATTCATCAATTAAAAAAGTTTTGCCAACCTGCCTAGCCCCGTCTACCAACAATACCTTGTTTGTTGAGAGCCAATGATTTAATTTTTCTTTAAATTTTCTCTTTAACATAATTTTATCTTAGCCTTATTTAAAACTTTTCCAACCATAAAATCAATGAAAAACGAAACTTTTCCAACCATAAAATCCATGAAAAACGAAACTTTTCCAACCCAAGGAAAAAAGGCCTGCAGCGATAACCCGAGAGTTGCAAGAAAGTTTGTGTTTGGATTTTTGAAACCATAATTCTTTCTTTTTTTAGGCTACTATTTCAAAGCCCAATTGATATCTTTCTTCTTCTGTTAGC
>CAVKAU010000201.1:0-2519 GCA_963654035.1 bacterium
GCCCAATTAAGCTTCGCAACATTTTTTAATTCGTTTTCGCCGTATTTTTCGACAAAATCATCGATAAAATTATCGACATTGCTTCCTGCACCATAAGGAAAATCCATTTTGTATTTTTCGTTCAACGCTTTCATTTTAAGTAAAAAAGAATATCTTGCGATTACGCTTGCTAAGGCTACAGAAGGAAACAAAGATTCTCCTTTAGTATGGAAAATGATGTTTTTTAATACATGGGTCTCATCTTTTAGATATGAGTAATAAACATTATCTTCTGCGAATTGATCTTGATAGATTGTCGCCAGTGTATGTTTTTGATATAAATTAGATAAACAACGGTTGTGCATCTTCGCCTTAATAGCATTCATGTTATTGCTAGAATGAATTTCATTAAATTTCTCATTTGATAAAGTTAGCAAAGAGTATTGAAATGTCTTTATTAATGTAGGTCCTATTGATAAAATGCGATCATCTGTCATTTTTTTCGAGTCTACAACGCCCAATTCTTTAATAAGTGGAAGGCTTTCTTCCTCAAGATATGCCGCACAAACGCAAATTGGTCCAAAAAAATCGCCGGTGCCAACCTCATCGCTCCCTATTTGCGGGTATCTATTGGTTATAATTTCTTTTTTCTTTTCTTCTTGCTCATAACCGTAGCTTTTTGCGATGCTTAAGGCCTTTTCTCCTTGGAAAACCACCTTTATTATTTCTTTTTTATTCGGCTTATAAATTGTTACGGAATAGCCATCACCTCTAGCAAAAAAGTCGATATACTGGCTTGGATTTTGACATTTGTCCAAAGAAAATCTGTTTTTGATTTTTTCTTTGATGTTTGAATCGATGTTTAACGATATTATTGTAGGAGATAAGGAACTCATGCATTTATTTTAGCATTTTAGCATTACTTCGTAATCCTAATAATCGATGTTAAATGATATAATGTTAGTATCTATGCAAGACGTATACGAAAAATTTGAATTTGAAAAAATAAGAGAAGCCCTGAAAAAATATGCCAAAACAGATATAGGCAAGGCAAAAGCAGAGACTTTGATGATGTATTCCGATGAACTTTTGCTCCAACATGAGCTAAATGTTCTCGAAGAAACGCGAAATGCCATTGCAAAATATGGAAATCTTCCAATCGAAGTTTCAAGTGATTTAAAAGAATACGTCTCCCTCGCTAAAAAAGGTGGATGTTTGAATGTTGAAGAGCTAGAGCGCATTGCAAATGATGTTAGAAGCGAAAAAGCTCTTAACAATTATTTCAAAAAAGTTCACGATTCCCCTCTTTTGCTAGAATATGTCGCTAATTTTCCCCATTTGGAATTTCTTGATGAAGACATTCATCGCATAATCGCTCCGGACTTAACGATTTTTGATAACGCTTCGCCTAAACTTAAATCTATTCGTCAAGCAATTCGTCGTTTAGAAGAAACAATGAAGAAAAAACTCGGCTTTGTCTTAGATGCAAACCGTTCCTTTTTGACTAGCGATAATTTGACATTAAAAAACGGTCATTACGTTTTGCCCGTTAAAAATTCCTTTAAAAACAAGGTCAAAGGAATAGTTCAGGATATCTCAAACACTGGAGAAACGACTTTTATCGAACCTGAATTATTAGTTGAGATGAATAATAAAATGATGGAACTTCAAAACCAAGAAAAAGAAGAAATCCATCGACTGTTGCTAGAATTATCAGCAGAAGTAGCTGGATCTGGCGAGGCAATAATCGAAATGAACGAGATGATTGGATATCTCGATTTTCAATCGGCAAAAGCCAAAATGGCTGAAGATAATGATTGCCGCATTGCCTCATATTCAAAAACTCCATTAATCGATCTAATTGATGCTAGACACCCATTAATTGATAAAAACAAGGTTGTTCCTAATGATTTTCGCTTAGATGCAAAATCCTCCCTAATAATTATCTCCGGTCCAAATGCTGGCGGAAAAACCGTGGCTTTGAAGACACTTGGAATTTTAGTGATGATGAATCAATGCGGTTTGGCAATTCCGGCAAAACAAGGATCGTCTCTTTCTTTTTTTAGACACATTTATGTTGACATAGGCGATTCACAATCCTTAAGCGATAATCTTTCAACTTTCTCTGGACACATGAAAAACATCGGAGAGATCCTTAATTTTGTTCAAGGAAAAGATCTTGTTTTACTTGATGAGGTAGGAACTGGAACTTCCCCCAAAGAAGGAGAGGCAATTGCTCTTTCAATCATGAAGTTTCTCTTAAGAAAACATGCAATAACGATGATTTCATCGCATTTTGATGGATTAAAAACTTACGCATTATCACATGAAGAGGTCACTAATGCCTCAATGATGTTTGATGAAGAGAAACTCTTGCCGACTTATCGTCTGAAGATGGGCCTACCAGGCGAATCTTACGGTCTTATTGTCGCTAAGCGTTTCGGACTCCCAGAAGAAGTTCTTAAAGATGCTAAAAACAATATCGACTCTCAAGAAGAATTGTCGGTTACGAACACGATTAAACGTCTTTCCACAATAAC
>CAVKAU010000202.1:0-4196 GCA_963654035.1 bacterium
ATCCTATCTAGACGAAAAGAATGAAAATGGCCTGTTACCTGATGGTTTTCATCAATTCAAAAATTATAAAGTTGATAATTCACAACTAGGCAAATCAATTGAAATAGATATTATTTCTGATTCTATCGACGGAAAATCGCTTATAGCTGGTGAAGTTAAATTTAGGAATAAAGACGTATCAATTGAGAAAATAGAGCATTTGAAAGAAAGCGTCTCGATATTTGCCAAAAAATATCAAAACATATATTACTTCTTATTTTCAAAATCCTCATTTTCTGATGATTTGTTAAAGTTGAACGACCCTAATGTAAAATTACTTTCGCTTGATCAAATGATGAAATAATCATCTTTATCCTAGAGAAATATCTAAATACATTATCTAAATAAAACGCAGGCATTTGATAAGCGCATTTTACAAATCGACTTTTTCGTATTCTCCTTTTTCATAGAGGACTAACGCGAAAGGCAAATGGTCTAATTCACTTGTTTCAACAAGCAAAGCTCCACCTTCGTACACTTCGCATACCAATCCTCTTGACCCTTTTGGAACGATGAACTTTTCGTCATCCCATTCCGCTTCTTTTTCAACTAACGTCTTTATTACATCGCCCATTTTCGTTTCCATTTTTGTTTCTTCCTATTAGCAATCTTTACTTGTCTATTGATATTTCAACGATTTCATACGAACAAACGCCAGTGCATTTCTCAACAATATCTTTTTGAAAGAATTGAACCATGACGAAGCCTTTCTCTAGGTATTCCGTATCGCAAACGTGCCCAACGAGCCCCTTAGACAAAAAACGTCTACGCTGTTTTATTCTTTAATGTGTTTGTCAACGAGGGTTATTATCCTTGCACCTAAGCTTATTTCCATTTCTTTCCTCCTGGCATCATCGTTATAAATCTAATATCCAAATTATTTTTCAATTCCCAAACGCTTGTGACTATTTTCCCATTTAATACCGTTTTAGCTTCAGATTTTAGGCATATTTTTTCGATTCTACTAAAAGCTAAAGTCCTAATATTGATATTACTGCTAATAGACTTCTGGCCTATTTATTATATCCAAGTTCTTTTAAAAATAATAATCTATCATCTTTAATTTTGAAGGTTAGCAAATAAACGGCCTTTCCTTTCATTAATACTTATAGTTTTTATTTTATCTCGTGAATATTTAACAAAAATACCACAATATCATTATCATATATGCCGAACGTTGGAAAATGAAATGGGAAATCGCCTAAGGCAAATCTGTAAATTATCTTTATCCCAAAGAAATATCTAAGCACATCATCAGGATGAAACCGATGACAAACGACCATACGCCAAGATGATTTGTTGGGTCTCCTTTAGCATCCGGAATCATTTCTTCAGCAATAACATAAAGCATGCATCCGGCAGCAAAAGATAGAGCCCATGGCATAATGGGCTCGATGAGATAAGCTAAAAACAATCCTATTATTGCAGCAATAGGTTCAACTGCTCCAGAAAATGTTCCAAAAAGGAAAGCCTTTAAGGAATTGCCACTTTCTCCTTTAATTGGCAAAGAAACCACCGCTCCTTCAGGGATATTTTGAATGCCTATCCCTAAAGCTAGCATCAACGATGATGTCATAACGGTTAAAACGTTATCTCCAGCATTTAGATTAGCTAAGGCGACTCCAAAAGAAATTCCTACAGATAAGCCTTCAGGAATATTATGGATTGTAACGGCAAGAAACATCTTCCCTGTTTTTCCTAGTCTTGAAGGCAACCCTTCTTCTTTATTTTGTTCAACGTGGAAATGAGGGGTTATTTTATCGATTCCCCAAAGGAATAGAGCTCCTAAGGCAATTGAAATCGCACTAATAAGCCACGAAGGCAAATAAGTCGTCTTAATTTCTAGGGAAGGAACGATTAAAGAAAATATCGAAGCGGATAGCATTATCCCTGCCGCAAAGCCTAAAAAGATCTGATTTACTTTAATTGATATCTACTTTTTCTTAAAAAAGAATACGAAAGATGATCCAAGAGTCGTGCAAAAGAATATAAAGAAGATTCCAAGTATTGAATATAAATATATGGGCATAGCATTCCTTTCATTAGTTAGTTCTCACTAACTTATAATAGAATACGCTTTTGCTAATTTAATTCAACACTAATGATTTTCTATTTTACTAGACTTTTACGGGTGATTTTTTGAATTCTAAAAACTATACAAAAAAAGACCGCATTTCTGCGGCCAATTTTTGGTTTTTTGGAAATTTAGATTACATTCTCTCGTGAGCGTTACGAGCGATGACGTCTAATTGTTGTTCCTTTGTTAAATCAATGAACTTAACAGCATAGCCAGAAACACGAATTGTGAAGTTGGCGTATTCTGGTTTCTCAGGATGTTCCATGGCATCTTTGAGCTTATCAAGTCCGAAGACGTTAACGTTAAGGTGATGAGCACCTTTCTCAAAATAGCCGTCAAGGACATTAGCAAGAGTGTTGACTCTTTCTTCTTCTGTATGTCCTAAGGTATTAGGAGAGATTGTGCAAGTATTGGAGATACCATCAAGTGCATATTCATATGGCAACTTAGCAACAGAGTTAAGGGAGGCAAGTAAGCCATTCTTTTCTGCTCCATAAGCTGGGTTTGCGCCTGGGGAGAGTGGTTCTCCTGCTTTACGTCCATCTGGTAAGGCGCCAGTGGCTTTGCCATAAACGACGTTGGAAGTAATTGTAAGGATAGAGGTTGTTGGCTCAGAATTACGATATGTGTGATGTTTCTTGAGCTTCTCCATGAAGATCTTAAGGATATTGACAGCAATATCATCAGCGCGATCATCATCGTTACCATAACGTGGGAAGTCACCTTCGATCTCGAAATCGGTAACAATGCCATTTTCACCACGGATTGCTTTGACTTTGGCGTATTTGATAGCACTAAGGGAGTCAACAACGTGAGAGAAGCCGGCAATACCGGTAGCAAATGTTCTTCTGACATCTGTATCGATTAAAGCCATTTCAGCAGCTTCATAATAATATTTGTCGTGCATATAGTGGATGAGGTTAAGAGCATTGACATAAACTTCAACAAGCCAATCCATCATCTTGTCATATTTGGCAACGACTTCATCATAATCAAGATATTCGGACGTGATTGGAGTATAAGCAGGACCAACTTGGCCAAGGGTCTTTTCATCAATACCACCGTTTATCGCGTAAAGTAAGCATTTTGCTAAGTTGCAACGTGCGCCAAAGAATTGCATTTCTTTGCCAGTTTGTGTGGCAGAGACGCAACAGCAAATAGAATAGTCATCACCCCAAACTGGACGCATGACATCATCGTTTTCATATTGGATTGCAGATGTGTCGACGGAAATCTTAGCGGCATATTTCTTGAAGTTCGCTGGAAGCCTCTTGGTATATAAAACAGTGAGGTTTGGTTCTGGTGCTGGTCCCATGTTTTCTAATGTATGGAGGAAACGATAATCGTTCTTTGTGACCATGCTGCGGCCATCTTGTCCCATACCTGCGACTTCAAGGGTTGCCCAAACTGGGTCACCAGAGAAGAGTTGATTGTAAGATGGAATACGGGCGAACTTAACCATTCTAAGCTTCATAACGAAATGGTCGACAAGTTCTTGTGCTTCTTCTTCAGTGATTGTGCCATTTGCTAAATCACGGGAGACATAGATATCTAAGAAAGTAGAAACTCTACCAACAGACATAGCAGCGCCATTTTGCGTCTTGATGGCAGCCAAATATCCGAAATAGAGCCATTGGAATGCTTCATGGGCGTTTGTGGCTGGTTTGGAAATATCATAGCCATAAGATTGAGCCATTACCTTCATTGCTTCTAAAGAACGAATTTGCTCAGATAATTCTTCTCTAAGACGGATGACATCATCAGTCATAGCATGTCCGCCACAATTGGCGAGATCAATCTTCTTTTGCTCAATAAGGAAGTCAATACCATAAAGAGCAACACGACGATAGTCACCAACGATACGGCCACGTCCATATGTATCTGGAAGACCAGTTAAGATCTTAGCGTGACGGCATTTCATGATTTCTGGGGTATAAGCATCAAAAACACCTTGGTTATGGGTTTTGTGATACTTCGTGAAGATCTCATGAAGTTCTTTGCTTGGCGTATAACCATAGGTTGTGCAAGCTTGTTCAGCCATTTTGATACCGCCATAAGGCATGAAGGCTCTCTTTAAAGG
>CAVKAU010000203.1:0-2231 GCA_963654035.1 bacterium
CTCTTATACCTATCTGTAAAATACAAAGGTGATTGGGAATCTATTTTCGAGGCGATAAAAAGAAAGGAAAAGTTTTCGCATGAAGACGCCCTAGCAACCGAAAAGACCATCAAATGCAAAACTTTAGCAATTACGGATCCTGATTACCCAGAGTCCTTGAAAACTTGCTTCAAGCCGCCTTTTATCCTTTATTATTATGGAAATCTAGATTGCATAAATGATCAAAGCAAATGCATTTCTTATGTCGGAAGCAGAGATGCCTCAGCCTATGGAAAGAAAATGGCTGAGAAAATTTCTAGCGATCTTGCTTCAAGAAAGTACACGATAGTTTCCGGAATGGCAAAAGGAATAGATGGAGCTGCAACAAGGGCGGCATTAGATGCAGGCGGCAAGGCCGTTGGAATTTTAGGTTCAGGAATTGATATGTGCTACCCAATGGAAAACGAAGATATTTACGAAAGACTCAAAAAAAGCGGTCTTCTTATTTCCGAATACCCACCTGGAGTTAAACCCAATAAAGAAAACTTTCCGTTTAGAAACAGGATTATCGCTGCTTTATCGAGACTTACTATCGTTGGTGAGGCCAATAAGAAATCAGGAACCCTAATAACCGTTGGCTATGCCTTAGAAGGAGGAAAAGAAGTGGCTTGTATTCCTTTTAGAGCGGACGAAGATAGCGCCTGCAATTCTTTAATTAGGGATGGGGCTTCACTTGTAGCTTCAACAGAGGACGTTTTAAATTTGCTAAATTAATACCGAATAAAAATTTTTTAAGGCCTTATAAATATTCTTATTTATATGGATGAATATGATAATTTTTCGCTTTGACAAAGTAAAAAAACCTCACTAATATGTTGAACGCAAAACAGGAGGAAACAGCATGAAATTAGTTATTGTCGAGTCACCTAATAAGTGTTCAACCATCTCTCATTATCTTGGAAATGATTATAAGGTTATCGCCTCAAAAGGCCATATAAGGGACCTTTCAACAAGGTTTAAGGGAGGCTTAGGCATTGATATCGAAAATGATTTCAAACCTGATTTTGTTATTAGCAAGGGCAAAGAAGCCACTGTTAAAATGCTTAAAAATGAAGCAAGCAAGGCTGATGAAATAATTCTTGCGAGCGACCCTGACCGTGAAGGAGAGGCAATCGCTTGGCATCTTGCCCAAGTTTTAGCTTTAGATACAAAAAAGGTTAAACGTCTTGTTTTCCACGAAATCACCAAACCTGTTATTGAAGCGGCAATTGCCAATCCAACCCACATTGATATGAACCTCGTTCAATCTCAAGAAGTAAGAAGAATGTATGACCGCATCATCGGCTTTAAATTATCCACTCTTCTAAAACGTAAGATCGGCTCACCTTCTGCCGGACGCGTTCAATCGGCAACACTAAAGTTGATTGTCGACAATGATGATGAAATAAAAGCATTCGTTCCAGAAGAATATTGGACAATCGATGCCGACATTTTAGTTAATGGCAAAAAAATTACAGTCACCTTAGATAAGGTCGATGGCAAAAACGTCGAGATTCATAGCAAAGAAGAAGCTGATGCCATCCTTGCCCGTATCGGTAAGGAAATGGAAGTAGTTTCTATTTCAAAAACAAAGAAAAAAACTGCTCCTAAATACCCTTTCTCAACCTCAACGATGCAACAAGAAGCATATAACCGCTATAAAATGTCCACGGCTTTAACGCAATCTACCGCTCAAAAGCTCTATGAAGGCCTAGAGATCAATGGCGAGCATGTTGGTTTGATCACCTACCTTAGAACTGATTCCACCCGCCTTTCGAAAGAATTCATTTTTGGCGATGCCAAACCATTCATCGAGAATTCATTTGGAAAAGAATATATCGGAAATCTAAATAACACATCCTCAACCGGAAAAAACATTCAAGACGCTCACGAAGCTATTCGTCCAACCTCGACTGCTAGAACGCCTGATTATGTTGCCAAATACGTTTCTGAAACTGAAGCAAAGCTTTATCGTTTAATCTATGATCGTGCTATCGCTTCTTTGATGGCGCCAAAAGAAGAAGAATTAACAACCGTTTTGTTTGAATGCAACGGCTTAACCTTCAAAACCACTGGCAAAGTCACATTATTTAAAGGCTATACGGCGGTTTATGGCGAATTCGAAGACGATGAAAGCAAGAAACTTCCTGATTTCAAAAAAGATGAAAAGTATGAAATCAAGAAAGTGGACCCTGAACAAAAATATACAAAGG
>CAVKAU010000204.1:0-4675 GCA_963654035.1 bacterium
CCCTTATCTATATATAAAATTATACCATCTATCGATTCTTCTCCATCTGATAGGCACTTTAAAACCGCGCTTAATTCAATATGTTAGATCGTTATTTACAACGTAAACGCTGAAATCATAATTCTAGTACCGGCTGACCTCCATTCGCTTTCATGTACTCTTTTACATAATTGACGATACATTCGTATTCCCTTGTTGTATTCGCTTTTGTGATGGCGTGCGTAAATATGAGATGCCAATGTCTATTACTTCTCTTCTTTTGACGCATGATGCATTCGTGTTCCTCCAATATTCAAATTAGATTCGTATGTCTCATGCTTCCTAGCTTGTAGCGCATAGAAGATCGACTAACTGTTTCCTTGTTGTTTTTCGTGTGTCTATTTTTAGGTTACCACTGCAAATTGCCAATATGCACTTTTAATTTTGCCTAAAACCTATTTTTATTGAAAATAAAGTTTTGTTCACTTTTACTTTGAAAAAAAATGAATTGTTGCTATATTTTTAGGGTCAATAGCAAAGCCGAAGTAATCCGGCGACGCAAAGCTAAAGGGTCCATCAATTCATGGATTGCCAGTTACCAGTGGAGCAGCAATTAGTATTGCTCTCATTTAGTAGAAGGTAAAATGAGCAAAAGAAAACAGTTTAAAACGTATAAGAAACTAACCGTAAGTCTTTTTTGCTTAGTTTGCATTGGCGCAGGCATTGCGACTACTTCATTTTCCTTTTCATGGTTTACGAACAAAAATAATGTTACTAGAGATATTAATGGCTATACTGCTGGCGCTTATTTCGCTGGTGGAAAAGGTGAAAAGGATGATCCATATATCATCAAGAATCCAATTCATCTATATAACCTTGCTTGGCTTTATTACATTGGCTATTTCAAAGGAAAAGAACCTTATTTCAAAATAAGCCAAGACCTTGATATGAACGGCTGGGTTCTTCCACCAATTGGCACGTCAACAAACCCATTTAATGGCCATCTCGATGGTCAAGAACATACAATATCGAATCTAACTGTAAGTAATTCCTTTGAAAAACTAAAAGCAAGAAAGCCTTCAAGTGTCACCGAAGATGATTGGAATGGCACGACTGGCAAATATGGAGATACGCCTAATATATTAGGCTTTTTTGGATATATATCTAAAGAAAGTGATGATAAGAATGTTCCTACAGCAGAAAACATAAGAATCAATAAGGAAAATGTTAATTCCGTGAGTGATAAAGCGTTAGTTGGTGTTGCGGCAGGTTACGTTAACGGATCATTGAATGACATCTATATTGATAATTCGAACGTTAATTTAGCAGATAACACCCAAGCACTTGGTACGCTAAACAATGAAACGATTTCTAGCATTTCCGAATATACGTCCGTTGGTTATTGCACGGAAGCATATCAAACCAAATACAACAGATACGAGACAACGTTATATTCACCTAAAGTTGTAGGCAATTGCACATATACACTTGGCAAAGAAGATGGTGGAGAAGGTGGTTGGGGCGGATCAATTGATATGCGTATGCTAAATAGGCGACTTACATACACATTCGGAATTGGAACATTTTCGCAGAACAATTACGGCGCTCTTATATCAACCGGGCCTAAAAAAATAAAATCGGTTTTGTCAAGTGGCTATAATTGGTCACCAACCAGTAATTTCTACTGGAACGATTCTAACTATGACAGGAATATGTATCTGATGGGTGGAACTTGCTTGCCATTAAGCATCGATGAAAGTGCAATGGGTCTTACCGGAACGGTAACTGAAGAAAAAAAGCAATTCACGCTCGATGGCTATACTCATGTAGCTTATTATAACTCTAAATATCTTGAAATTTCAGATGAAAACTCAACTTTAGAAAATGAAATTGTTTCAAAAGCAAATACCGGATATTTCGTTGGATCTGGCTCAATTCTGTCAGATCGCTTGCAACCAACGAAAGGTGCTGCAATACGCGCGGGTTATAGGCAATTTAAGGCAGGCTCATATTCAGGCATACCTGATTCGTTTATTACAACCACAGATGGAATGGTTTACGATGATTATAAAGATCAATTTGCGATGTATACAATTAAAGACGATACAACATACCGCATTATTGATGATGTTAACCAAAACAACTATTCAATTTCTAGCAGCGATAAAACCTATACAGATTTAGGGTTAATTAAATATAAAGGCGTGAGGACCAATTTTGACATTTCAATGAGTGGCGCAAAGGTTTTTCACGGTTTCCACTTTCAAAGATATCTGCCTGATTCAGATTCAACGACAGCAGCAAATCTTACTTCTTATATTTATTCGGGAACAGCTAATATTTTAAATACTGAATACTCTAATTATGAATTTATCAATGGTTGCCTAAACTTTACGGTTGAAAAAGACGGTTATATAACAACTATTGTCGGTGCTGGATACGCTGCATCAAATAGTGGCCACTCACTTTTTGACTTGTATCAAATAAATAGAGATGAAAACAAAAAAGTAACTAGTATAACCCGTATCAGCAAAGTTTATGTTGATGCCAACGGCAACGTAGCCTATAACACGCAGCCATCATCCGATTATTCTTTAAAGATTGATATTAAAACGCTGGCTTCAACTTCGAATAAACTGAATAAAGACGCTGCATATTATTTTGAAATTCCGGTTACCGCAGGCGATTATCTTATTGGCACGGCATCGCAGTCTAGTGAAAACAACGCCTACCTCATGTATCTAGATATCGGTGCTAATGGTAACGATGGCGCCACATCTGAAACCATTACACGCACCAAGGTATTTGAACTTCTTGAACAAATAACTCAAGCTTTCACGTATCCTACGGGCGTATATATTGCTGATTTCGATAATGCTGTTTTAGATACGAAAACATTGTGCATCACGTTAGGATCAACATATTCAGGCAAAGCAAGTATTTCAAGAACAAAAGAAAATGCAGAATTAAGCGTTACCGTTTCAAGCGATAATCAAACTGGCGTTGGATATTATGATTCGGACTTTACTTTAACCGATACTGCTGGGCAAGCTTTGAGTGATGATGCCTATTTAACTACGAATAAAACAATCAGTTATGAAAAACGCATGACCTATTATGACTATAGTTCTAAGAACTCCACTCTAACGATGTTTAGATTCTCACAAACATCAACTGATGGAGGAAATACATATTCTACCATAACAGCTGAAAGTCAATATCAAGCAACATATGAGACCGCTCTTTCAAATTGGACAAAACTAGAAACAAATCAAACCGTTTATGATGACGACGGAAAAGAAACTGAAGGAATACCAACTGATATAGCTACTTCTATTACTCAGCCTGATGGCATCAAAGATAACAATGTTTTCAATCTAAAACTCAAAGATAGTTGCAATACATTTGTTAATACATACTTACCAAAAGCTAATTTATCTACAGATTTCATAGTCTCTATAAGTGGTTATGATTTCGTGATGAAAAATGGGGATACTTCAATTTCTTCAAACGATTATAGTTTAATTAGAGACGAAAACTACTATCTAAAGATAAATGATGATGAATATGCTGCCGCATAGCATCAAATATTAATACACGCATTGGCTATTTTATAGGAAATTGGCCATTGCTAATGGCAAATATAAACATTCATCTGTTTCTTTCAAATCACCTTTAGTTAGAATGATTGACTTATTGGTTTTATCTTTATATTTATGAGTGAAATAATCAAGGGAGCTGTGCTCTTTAGCGTTTCCACTTTTAACTTCAATTGCCGTTGTCTTGCCGTTTTGCTTTATCAAGAAATCAACTTCGTATTTTTTTGTTTTATCGTTTTGCTGAACGTAGGTTTCATAAAATCTTAATGGTTTGCCATTTGTTGCAAAAATCTGCGCTACCAAATTTTCCGTCATCATTCCTTTATTAATTGATAATTTTCCAAAAACAAACGATTTATAAAGATCGCTTTTTAAATAATTCTCGCCAGATGCTAGAGTTAATAAAAGTCCTGTGTCAGCCATATAGCATTTCAATTTGCTAGATTCTAAATAAAAGCCATCAAAAACTGTTGGTTCATTTGCTGCGTAACATAATAAGCCAACCATGGAATCGTTTATCCAATTAATGGCATCCTTGTAGCAAGAAAAACGATCACCTTCTTCTAATGATGAATATTTAATCTTTTTATCGTGATTAGAAAGCTGGGAGGGAATTGAGTTAAATATTGCTGTTGCTTCAGCAACATAGCTTTCGGCATATTTAACAATATCTTCTCTATACAGTTTTATGATGTTTCTTTTTATTTTTTCAACTTCATCGTAATTCCTTGTTTCGACATATTTCAATACTGCTTGAGGCATTCCTCCAACAATCATATAGAGTCTTAGTCTCTCATTGATTATCTTTAACATGTTTCCTAGAGGTTTTTTCTCTTCAAATGCTTTTTTCAAGAACTCATAGGTTACCAAATCACCGGTAGCAGTTAAAAATTCTTCAAAATCAAGCGGATAGATGAAAAGCTCTTCTTCTTCAGAAGGTATCAAAATATCTTTTGTGTTTTTCTTGATTGTTATGAGTGATCCAGTTTCAATGTAATCATATCTTCCGTCTTCAACAAGATGCTTAATAAGTTCCCTTGCTTGAGGGTATCTTTGTATCTCGTCAAAAATAAACACTGATCGATGATCATATAAGG
>CAVKAU010000205.1:0-4587 GCA_963654035.1 bacterium
GTGTAATAATCAGTCCCTTCAACTTTGTCGAACATTGGGAAATTAACAATCCACAATAAATCATAGGTTCCAGGTTTGATAAGACCCATTTCTTTGGCGAAAAGCGTTCTTATTGCGCCAAGGCCAAAATCAATATCGCGTCTATCATCACTTGAGGCAAAAACAAGTAAGTCATCGTTTTTTAAGCCTAAAGTGGCAATTAATTCAGCTTGGACTTCTTCCGTCATGAATTTCGTGAAAGAACCCTCGAGTTTATCATTTTCCACTTTAAGAGTTAAAACTCCTTTAAGCCTAAATTTGCGTGCTTCAGACGATAATTGATCGACTTTTTTGCGACTTGTTTCCGCACCTTTGTTAGGGACAATGATGCCTTTAACGTATTTAGCATCAGCAAACGATGCAAAATCCGTTTTTTTCATAATCGAAGTCAAATCATGAATTTCTAAGCCATATCGTGTATCAGGCTTATCCGATCCGTAAGTATCCATAGCATCCCAAAAATCCATGCGACGCAAAGGGAGTTTGACATCATAATTAACGATTTCTTTGAAATAGCGTTTGATCATGCCTTCGGCCAATTCTAAGACTTGGTCTTGATCTAAGAAAGATGTTTCAACATCAATTTGCGTAAATTCTGGTTGTCTATCAGCTCTTAAGTCTTCGTCACGGAAGCATTTTGCAATCTGATAATATCTTTCAACGCCGCCAATCATTAGCAATTGCTTAAATAATTGTGGAGATTGTGGCAAGGCATAAAATGAACCATGGTGCAAACGCGATGGAACGAGATAATCTCTTGCTCCTTCTGGCGTTGCTAAGTCAAGAATAGGCGTTTCAACCTCTAAAAAGCGGTTGGAATCTAAATATTCATGAGTTATTTTTACGATTTTCGCTCTTGTACGCAAATTGCTTAGCATGCAAGGGCGACGCAAATCTAAATAGCGATATTCAAGTCTGGTATCCTCTAAAGCATCAGTTTTATCGGCAATAATGAATGGTGGGTTATCAGCTTTGTTTATAACCGTCAAATCTTTCACGACAACTTCTATATCGCCAGTTGGGATTTTTTTGTTTGGCACATCTTTTTTGCGAACTACGCCTTTCACGGAAATCACGTATTCATTGCGAACGTCCGGGATTTTTGCCGGATCCTCGACAATAAGTTGGACAATGCCGGTATTATCTCTCAAATCGATGAATAGAATCGAACCCAAATTTCTTCTTGTGGATACCCATCCAACCAAAGCGACTTCTCTTCCTTCATCTTTAAGTCTTAACTCACCATTATAATCAGTTCTTTCCATACTTATTTTTCTCCATTACATTCATGGCAATGACAATGTTCGTCATGCTCATGATTTTCCAAAGATTCAAAAGCCTCATCGAGTTCATTTGCAAGGTCGCTTAAATCAATTTCTTTTTGTTCTTTGCTTGCGAGGTTTTTCAATTGAGCAACGCCATTTTCAAGCTCGTTTTCACCGATGATAAGAGCGAATTTCGCGCCACGTTTTTCAGCTTTTTTAAAGGCACTACCTAATTTGCATGAGGATAATGGATTGTCTGTTTTAAAGCCCAATCCCCTGATTTCTTCAGTAATATTGAAGACATCATCGAGTACTTCATCGCCAACTGGAATCACATAAATATCGATGCCATTATCTATAGACGAAAGCAATCCGTTATCTTTAGCTAGATTATAAACGCGTTCAATCCCCATTGCGTAGCCTACGCCAGCTAAAGCCGGTCCACCTAAGGCTTCAACGAGTCCGCCATAGTGTCCACCACCGCATAAAGCACCATAATCAACGCCAGTATCGCTTAAGGCATGAATTTCAAAGACGACTTCCGAATAGTAATCAAGTCCTCTTACCAAAGAATCATCGATTTCATATTCAATTCCTAAGTCATTAATGATGGAAAGTGTTGTATAGAAGCGTTTTTCGGAAACTTCCGACAAATAATCTTTTATTTTTGGAGCGTTTTTAGCGATTTCTTGGTCGTGTTCAACCTTGCAATCGAGAATTCTCAATGGGTTGAGTTCCAATCTTTCGTGGCAATCTTGACACATTTCATCGATGTGCGATGAGAAATATTCCTTTAACGCCTTACGATAATTCTCTCTGGTTTCATTATCGCCAATTGTATTGATTTTAAGACTAAGTTTTTTGAAGCCGAGCATATAAAGCGACTGAATTGCCATAATGATGCATTCAGCGTCAGCCCTTGGACTATCTAAGCCAATTTCCTCAACGCCAAATTGATTGAATTGACGATATCTTCCTAATTGTGGCCTTTCATAGCGGAAAGCGGGGCCATGATAATAAAGTTTTAATGGCAAATTGCCTCCGTCAGCGTACATTTTATTCGAAACCACGCTTCTTACTATGCCAGCAGTAAATTCAGGGCGCATTGTAACTGAACGGTCACCTTTGTCTAAAAACGTGTACATTTCTTTGCGAACAATATCGCTACTTCCGCCTGTTCCACGTGCAAATACTTCGGTATATTCGAGTACTGGCGGCATTATTTCTTTATAGGCATATAATTCAACGCATGTTGATAAGACTTCTGTAACATATTGCATTCCAATCATCTCATCGCCATATAAATCATGCGTTCCTTTTACTGGTTGATAATTCATTTTTAACCTCCTAGTGAATAATTCTTTTGCATTCAAAGATCCCTCTAACTCCTTTTAAGGCAGCAAAGACATCTTCAAGAGTTTTAGCGTCGGAGACATAAATCGTGGCTCCGATGACGTCATTCATCGTTTCGTGAATAAGGTGAACTTTCAAATCTACTACTTCAATGTTTTTAGATGATAAACACCCAAGCATATCCCCGATTAGATTTTGCCTATCATTAGCGTAGATTTGAATATCTACTGGATAAGTGGAAATCCCTAAATTAGGATTCCAATGAACGGGGATGGTCCTGTTTCTAGCATCAGAGATGTTTGGGCAAGAAAGTCGGTGAACGACAATTCCCTTTCCCTTAGTAACGTACCCAGTTATATCGTCGCCTGGAATTGGCGTGCAACACTTTCCTAATGTAACTGCAACATTATCGATTCCATCGACAATGATTGGGTTTTTTGAGTCATTAGAAGTGTTGTGTTTGCTTTGAATGGCCTTCTTATCACGTTTTCTAACGCCAAGATAATCGATAATCGAATAAGGGGTGACATTTCGATTAAATACGGCTTCATATAAGGCATCTAGATTGGCAAATCCAAAGTGATCAAGGGCTTTTTCAAGCAATTTAGTCATCTCTCCGGAGCCGATGTCCTGTCCTTTGAAGGCTTCAAGGCAACTTTCATAACCTTTGCGAATGTTTTCTTCGCGCATGAATTCGTTATTTTTGGCAATAACTTTTTTAATGTGCGATTTTGCGTTGGCCGTTTTAGCTATTTCAAGCCATCCTTGATTTGGCCCAGGTGAATTCTTCGATGTTTTAATTTCGCAAACATCGCCAGTTTTCAAAACCGTATTTAACGGCACCATTGTTCCGTTAACAACGGCTCCGATGGCAGAATCGCCAACTTTCGTGTGAATTCTGTAAGCAAAATCTAGGGTTGTAGCGCCTGAAGGCAAATCAACAACCTTTCCTAAAGGAGTGAAAACATAAACGTTGGCATTGAATATGTCATTGGACAATGCCGCCATGTATTCTTTGGCATTTTCACCCGTTTCACCAGACATTGAAACGAAATCTCTAAACCAATGAAGTTTATTTTCGATGTCCTTTTGCTCCTCTTTGGCGTTGTAATTACTGCCTTCTTTGTATTTCCAGTGAGCTGCAACGCCTTCTTCTGCAACCTGATCCATTTCCTCGGTTCTAATTTGAACCTCATAAACGTTCCCGTCGCCTGAGACTATTGATGTATGCAACGATTGATACATATTAGGCTTAGGCATAGCGATATAATCTTTAAATCTTCCAGGAATAGGTTTGAAAGTCGCATGCACGATACCTAAAATTTCGTAACATTGAATGATTGAATGAGTTATCACGCGAATAGCCAAAACGTCGTATATCTCATCAAAATTGTATTTCTTAAGATACATTTTGCGATAAATCGAGTAAATCGATTTGATTCTTGATTCCATTCTAAAGGGGATGTTTTGTTCAAATATTAAGTCAGCAATACGTTTTTTCAGGTTATTAAGCGAATCTTGACGATTTTTCTCTTTCTCGTTTAGCAATTTAAGAATCGCCTGATATTTTTCAGGCTCATAGTATTTAAGAGAAAGATCTTCCATCTCGCTTTGCATCTTATAAATGCCAAGACGGTGAGCAATTGGAGTAAAAACTTCCAATGTCTCTTTAGCTAATGCTTTTTGCCTTTCCGGGCGCAACGATTGTAAAGTTCTAAGATTGTGGAGGCGATCGGCCAATTTAACGATAATAACGCGAACGTCTCTCGCCATGCCAAGGAAAATTTTCTTATGGTCTTCTGCTTCAAAATCTTGTTCTGTTCTATGGGAAAGCTTCATTCTTTGAATCTTTGTCAAAGAATCAACAATTAAAGCAACATCTTTTCCAAACTGCTGTTCAATTTCGGCAATAGTAAGGTCAGTATCTTCA
>CAVKAU010000206.1:0-2093 GCA_963654035.1 bacterium
CAACTCAAGGCTACACTGGCACACCTGACTTTGAAAAAATAAAAGGCCTTGGCAATGAATTAAAAATACCGTTATGCGTTTCTGGTGATATTTTCTCTCCGGAAGCAGCCTTAAAAGCGATGGAAATTAGTGGGGCTAAGTTAGTAATGGTTGCTAGAGGAGCTGAAGGCAATCCTGAACTTGTCACCAACATTAATCGCGTTCTCGAGGGGAAAGAACCTTTACCTACTCCAACGATATACCAAGACGCTGAATACGCTTTGCAATTTGCCAAAATGCTTTGCGATTATTTAGGCGAAAGAGATGGGGCGATGATGTTAAGAGGCCTCTTGCCGAAATTCTTCACCGGCTTTCCAGGATACAAAAAAATCCGTGCAGAAATCTCCATGAATATCAAAACATATGATGATATAGAACGAATCCTTAATGGAATTAAGGCGCGCAACAAATTATAAAAATCGCCACCTAAAATTTGGAAACGCTTTCACGAAAAGAACTATGAACATTTTTACAAATTATATTAGAATGTTCGCATGCGAACTAATCGCGGAGGATTTATGGAAGAAGACGTTTTAGGAGTTGAAGTAAAAAAGACATCGAAAGCAATTAAGGGGTATGTCAATAAAGTGGTATCTAGCTTTTTAGAAGAATATAACGTGACTATCTCTGGAACTGAAGGGATGATTCTTTCCTACGTTTTTAGACATTCCGAAAGAATCGTTTCTGCCAAAATGTTACTCGATGAGTTCGGCGTTTCCAAGGCAACCATGTCCCAATCTTTATCCACTTTATATAAGAAAGGTCTTATCACTTATGAAGAGTGGACTGGAGATGGAAGGGTCAAGCGCATCGTTTTAACCGATATGGCCACTTCTTTGGAAAACGATATTGAAAAAGCTCTTTTGGAAGTGGATACGTTCCTCAAGGGAGCATATACAGAAGAGGAATTAGACACACTGCATTCCTTACTTAGAAAATTACGCGAACGTATCTATTCAATTGATAATAAATAGAAAGGAGAAATTATGGAAAAAACCAAGAAAAAAAGAAAAACTCTTCTTACTGGTGAAGAAAGAAAATATTCTGTTTCCCATGTTTTAAGCGTCTTAGGCCAGCATATCAAAGGTTTCTGGCGCGATGCTATCCTAACCTGGATTTGCGTTTTTATTGAAACAGCTTTAGAAATTCTTATTGCTTTCTTTATGCAGTATTTACTTGCCGAAGTTAAGCAAGGCAACCTTAATGGCATTATCATGTGGTCTTGCATCCTTGCTGGCATGGCTATTGTTGCAGCAGTCTTAGGCGTCTTAGCCGGTTATTGGGCATCAAGCGCTTCAGCGGGATTTGGCCGTAATTTACGTCAATCAATGTTTGAGAAGGTACAAAGATATTCATTTAAGAACATTGATAAATTCTCGCCTGCATCAATCGTTACCCGTACGACAACAGACGTCTCTAACGTCCAATTCTCATTCATGATGGTCATCCGTATGGTTCTTCGCGCACCATTCATGATGATATTCGCCCTTATTATGTGTTTCGTTATGGCGCCAGGCCTTGCATGGATCTTCTTGATCATCATTCCTGTCGTCTTATTCGTTTTGATCTTCATCGCATCTAAAGCGCATAAGAGATTCATTCTTATCTTCAATACATACGATGACTTAAATGAATCCGTTGAAGAAGACGTTGACGGCATACGTGTAGTTAAATCTTTTGATAGAAAGAAACATCACGTCGATCATTTCGACGGCGTTTCCAACTTCATTTATAAGAACTATATTGCTAACGAAAGACTGCTTTCTTTGAATAATCCGTTCATGAACCTTGCTATCTTCGCGGCTATGATCCTTATTTCTGTGCTTGGCGCATTCTTAATTACAAGCAATGTTACAGTTACCGGTGATGGGGCAGTTTCTAATATTTTAAGCGTTGAATCGCTTTCATCATTATTCACATATGTCATGATGATTCTTATGGCCTTAATGCTGGTTTCTATGGTTTATGTCATGATTACGATTGCCCGTAACTCTGCTGAACGTATTGTTGAAATAATTGATGAAGTTCCGGACATTCAAAACAATGATCATCCA
>CAVKAU010000207.1:0-3884 GCA_963654035.1 bacterium
AAGCTTAACTGGCTTTGTCGCAGCCTTTGGCGCTAAAGCTGGCGATGAAACTCCTGCTTGGCTTACTTTTGCCGATGGAAGTCAAGATGGCAAAGCAACAATTGCCCTTAAAACTGGCATTCTCATTCTCTTTATCCTTTTGGCCGTTGGCGCCTTATTCGTTTTAGGCGGAAGCTTCATGAAAGGCAAATTAGGCAAATTAATCGTCACAGTTGGCGGACTTGCTATCTTAGCTGGCGCAATCATGGCTTTCTGCAGCATTCCTCTTTGCCAATTTAAGTCTGCTGGAGATGCTTCGCTTGGTTACACCTATTCTTTAGGAATTGGCGCTATTCTAACTGGCATCATTGGTGGAGTTGGCGGATTGCTTTCCACTGGTTCTGGCGTTGTAGCATTGCTTAAATAAGCTCTTACATCTTCTTCTTTGGGTCATAAGTTTACTTATGGCCCTCTTTTTTATGCTAAAATCTTGCCGTTATGATTTATTTTGATAATGCCGCAAATAAACCTGCTTCCCTCGAAGCGTTATCTGAACTCGTCAAGATAGAGAAAGAATATGCTGGGAACTCTAATTCCATCCATCTTGCTGGCTCTATGGCTCATCAAAAATATCTCTCTTTGGAAAAAGGAGTTTTTGAATTGCTTGGCCTTAATGAAAATGAATATGACTTGATTTTCACATCAGGCGCGACCGAATCAAACAATTTAGCCATCAAAGGAATCTATGAATCATATTCTGGATATGGCAACACCTTTCTTTCATCGGAATTCGAGCATTCATCAACTAATGCCATTCTTGCCTATCTTAAAGATAAAGGAGCGAAGGTTATTCTCCTTCCAACAAATAATGACGGAAAGTTATCAATCGAAGAATTAAAGAAATCCTTAAATGACGATTGTCTTCTTCTAACTTTGTCATTAATCGAAGGAGAGGTTGGAACAATCCAAGATTATAAAGACGTTCAAGAAAGCTTAAATGGATCATCTTGCAAGTTGCTATTAGACGCAACCCAAGCAATAGGAAAGATTCCTTTAGATTTAAACGGAATTGATATGATATCTTTTGGTGGACATAAGTTTGGCGGAATCTCTGGAACAGGGATCCTTTTAAAAAAGAAGGAGATAATCCTTACTCCGCTTCTTCATGGTGGAAAAGCCGAAAGTCCATACCGCTCTGGCTCATTCCCTTTGGGCTTATTTGCTTCATTTGTTAAAGCATTAGAACTATCATTAGCAAAAGAAAAAGAAAATTATCAATACGTGTCTGGCCTATCTTCCTATTTGAGGGAAGAAATGCTAAAAATAAATGGCATGATACTTAATTCTTTTGAAGGCAATCCATATATCAACAATTTCTCTTTGAATAAGATAAGAGGAAACGAAATTGTCGCATACCTTTCGAGCGAAGAAATCTGCATCTCGCAAAAAAGCGCATGTTCTCTTCCACAAACTCCATCAAAAGTCATAAATTCCATCTATCATGATAAGCAAAGGGCGCTAAGCAGTTTTAGAATCTCCTTATCAGAAAATAACACAAAAGAAGAAATCGATATTTTATTAGAGGCAATGAGAAATAAATATGGGAAGTAAGAAAGAAAGAACATTTACGAAAGCTGAGCAAATCGAACGCTCACTTGATACGGAATTTAAATACGAGATTTGGCGCAAATTCATCGCTGCCCTTGGCGAATACAAGCTCGTTTTGCCAAACGATAAAGTTTGCGTTTGCATTTCCGGTGGCAAAGACTCAATGCTTATGGGCCTTCTTTTTAAACACCTAAAGAAATATTCTTCCGTGCCTTTCGATGTTGAATTCCTCGTGATGAATCCTGGTTATAACGATTTAAATCTCCAAATAATCAAAAACAATCTTCAAACCCTTGAAATACCAGCAAGAATTGTCGAAACGGATATTTTTGACATTGCTAATTCTACCTCAGAATCACCATGCTATTTATGCGCGAAGATGCGCCGTGGGGCACTATATCGCATCGCTAAAAGTCTCGGTTGCAACAAAATCGCTCTAGGGCATCATTATGATGACGTTATCGAAACGACATTGATGAATATGCTAAATTCCGGTTCTTTCCAAACGATGTTGCCAAAACTTCATTCCGATCATTACGAAGGAATGGAAATAATAAGACCTCTATATTTAATAAGAGAACAGAGCATTCTCGATTGGAAGAAATTCAATAAATTAACATTCATTCAATGCGCTTGCCGTTTTACGGAAAATTGCTCGGTATGCGATAATGGCTCTGGAGGTTCCCAAAGGCAAAAAACAAAGATCCTCATCCAACAATTGATGAACACTTATTCACCAATGGTTGAAAAAAATATCTTCAAGGCAGGAGGAAACGTCGTCCTTGATAAAGTCTTAGGTTATAAAGAAGATGGCATCTATCATTCTTACTTAGACGAATACAAAGAAGACGGAGAAAAGCTAAATAAGAAAATAGCCGCCTATAATCTTGAAGAGCAAGCCATATCCAAAGCAAAATCCGAGCACCGCGAATTTAAGGAAGATGACACCTTCTATAACAAATTCAAAGATACCATAAATAAATAATCGACCGCACTTCTACGGTCGATTTTTAGATTTTAATATTTTGATTAGAAAGGTTTTGCATCAATTCGTCATAAGGCAAAGGCTTAGAGAAATAATAGCCTTGCAATCTTTCACATCCAGATTCGCAAAGAAAATCCACATGTTCCTTATTCTCCACTCCTTCGGTTAATGTTCTTATGCCAAGTTTCTTTGCCATGTTGATAGTCTCAGAAACGATAATCTTTGATTTCTCACTTAATGGTCTTAAAAAAGCCATGTCGATTTTGATTTCGTCAAAAGAGAAATCTTTCAAGACATTCAATGAAGAATAACCCGAGCCAAAATCATCCATCCAAACCTCATGTCCAGCTGATTGAAAATTATCAAGGGAATTATGAATGAGAGCGGCATCTTCTATCGTGACTGATTCTGTTATTTCAATACAAACCAAATTTCTTGGAAGATTATATTTCTTTATGGCTTTTTCCACTTCTTCGAAAGGCTTGCTTGAAAGGAAATCGTTTCTTGAAAGGTTGAAAGATATAGGAACTACCTTATGATTCGTATCAATTTCATCACGAAGTTTCTTGCAAACTTGATCAATAACATAAATATCAAGCTTAAAAATAAGGTTGTTTTCTTCTAAAGCGCCAATGAAATCTTTTGGTGAGAGGAAACCCATATTCGGATCAATCCAACGGCTAAGCGCCTCCATTGCGGCAAGTGAAAAATCCTTGGTATTGATGACTGGTTGATAAAATAGCTTAATCCAGCCTTTTTCAATCGCCTCATCTATATGTTCAATAACGTATTTCTTCTTCTCACTAGCAGCCCTTAATTCCAAATCATACACGCGTAAATTAAGCCTTGGATTACGCTTGATGCTTTGACATGCCAATTGGGCATAATCAATATACATTGATGGCTCAGCAAAGCTTTCAAGATAATAAATACCTCCCTTGGTTTGGAGATATGAATTATTGTTAAGAGCATTTGTTTTAATAGTCTTTTCAGCATTAGCAATCGCCTCTTCGTCGCTTTCTTTATCAAGCACGGCGAAATGATCGTCAGCTAAGCGTGATATATAGGCATTCGGATAGGTTTCACGGAGGATATTTGCAAATTTCTTTAACGCCTCATCACCAGCGGAATTGCCATATTCCAAATTAAAGAATTTGAATTGGACGAAATCAAAATAGCAAAGGCAATAAGAATGAGGGTCTTCCCCCCTTTGCTCAATCTCTTTCATTTTCGTAACTAAGTGAGACATTGTTAATAAGCCAGTCAAACGGTCATAGTTCAAAGATTCTGTATAAGTGATGTCTCTAACGAA
>CAVKAU010000208.1:0-2330 GCA_963654035.1 bacterium
GTTATATCCCCAAAAGAAAACATGGATAGAGTTAGTTCTTATCAAATATCAACCCTCGATTTATATGGTTATATTGTCAAAGGCTTTTATCCTGAGTTGTATGACAACCCAAATTTGGATCCTGCGATTTTCTATAGCGATTATCTCGAATCGTATATGACTAAAGACGTTGACGAAGTTCTTCAAGTCAAAGACAAGACGAAATTCCTTAATTTGATGACGCTATTGGCTTCTTTAACTGGTCAAGAACTTAACTGTTCTGAACTTTCAAAAGATGTTGGAGTTGACGTAAAAACAATATCTAATTGGATCAGTGTCTTAGAGGCAGGAAACCTCATACACTTGCTTCAACCTTATAGCGATACCTCGATTAAACGCCAGATTGTCAAACGCCCCAAAGTCTATTTTTCCGATACTGGGCTTGCGTGTTACCTAGCAAAAATCGGAAGCAAGGAAACCTTAATTGCCTCATATCTAAAAGGACACATGATGGAAACCTATATCATTAGCGAAATTCTCAAATCTTATTCCAATCACCGAAAAGATAAATCAACCTCTTTCTATTATTACCGCGACTCTCTTCAAAATGAGATAGATTTAATTATGCTAAGCGACGGAAAACTCAGCGTTATTGAATGCAAAAGCGGCGAGCAGTATTCTTCAAAAGATTTAAAAGCGGCAAATGTTTTGAAAAACGGACATTATTCAGTCGAGAAAAAGGCTATCATATGCACTTGCAAATCCGTCTATCCATTAGGCGATAGCTGCTATTTGTTGCCGGTAACGGCCATATAAATTCCTCTTTAAATTACATTTTATATGTTTAAAGCTCGCTAAATGCGATATTTGCATTTTAATAATTGGGTAGGATAATAATAACCATGAACAAATATATTGAGAAATGGGTAGAAATCATCGAGGGGATGAACAATACTAATACCTATAAACTCGCTTTCGGAAGAGCAATCGTGGAGAATGTTTGCATAGGCAAATACTTTCTTTCGAATAATCTCGTTTCCATAGAATTCAAAGATATCGCCGAGTGCATGATTCAGTATTATTGGAACCAGGCCTTCTATTTCAATCTTAAACAACAGCCAGGTGACAAAGTCCCGCTCATATATCAAAAAGTTAGATTTCTAATCGATGAATATAGGCGTCTAAAAAAGACGAATATCCCTTGCTGGGCGAATGAAGGGCTTAATTTCATCAAAGAAAATAATCCAACATTCTATTCACGTATCTTATTCGAATGCGCATCAATTCTCACGCACGACGTTTCCTACCGCTTCCTTAACGTTAATGGGAAGACCACTGACATTTATCAATACGATTTGAAACTTAAATTGCTATTTTTTGAGCCAAATAATATATCCGATATCAAAGAATATTCGCATATCCTCATCAAACTCCTTAACTATAAGTGGTCTTTATTGCTTGAAAAATACAATTGCTCACCTGAGTTGCTTAATAAAGTAAACGATGCAGCCTCATTGAATATCCCTAGGAATTCCCTTTCTAAATATAAAAACTTCCTGCTTAAAAACGAATTCCATGGTGAAACCCCCTTGGATTTCTATTCCACAAAGCCTCTCTTTAAAGATAACATATCAGTTGACCATGTAATTCCTTGGTCTTTCATGTATAGGGACGATATCTGGAACCTCGTCTTAACCGACAAGAAAACCAATTCCTCGAAAAGCAACTCCATCATCAATGAATATTTGATTGATAAATTGCAATATAGAAACGAAAAGCTCTACAATTCTCTTGAAGAGGGAAGAGAAAAAGAAGAATTAAAAATGTCTATTATGGAAAACCTCCCTAAACGGTTTTACCTCTTATTTGTTGCATCATGAAATATTACGAAGAACATGCAAAAGAATACATAGCCTCGACAATTGATACAGATATGTCTGAATGCTATAAGATGGTTGAGAAATACCTTCCTAAAAACGCTAACATTCTCGATGTTGGATTTGGCTCTGGAAGAGATATGATTTTCTTTCAAAAAGAAGGATTCATAGTTTTTGGAATTGATACCTGCGAAGAGTTCGTCAAGCATGCAAAGGAGATGGGTTTTGCGGTAGAAAATGCAGATATTCGCACATTCGACACAAATGATAAATACGATCTTATTTGGTGCTGCGCTTCTCTTCTTCATCTTAAAAAGAACGAAGTTTTACCAGTGATAATGAAATATTTGGATTTTTTAAAAAAGAATGGAATCCTTTTTATCTCCATGAAATATAGCGATAAAGCTGATGAATATGATGAAAACGGAAGATATTTCACTTATTTCAATAAAGATGACATCGATAGCTTAAAAC
>CAVKAU010000209.1:0-2056 GCA_963654035.1 bacterium
CGCTTTAATAGCTGCTAGCTTAGTTGGCTATAATTGCTTATTGAGGGCATAGATATGGAAGAAAATGATGCAAAATACGACCCAAGAATCCGTCGAACAAAACTAAAACCACACAAAGATACATCTTTCAAAAAGATAATAGCCGTTGTTTCTGGCAAAGGCGGAGTTGGAAAATCCTTAATTACTTCTCTTCTTGCCGTTTCTTTATTAAATGAAGGGCATACAGTTTCGATAATGGATGCTGACATAACTGGTCCATCAATATCAAAGACATTTGGGCAAGACGATTACACATGCATGGGCGATAAAGAAGGAATATATCCTGCCACAACTTCAAGAGGTATTACGCTTGTATCATCCAATAATCTCTTGGAGGATCCTACTGCTCCTATAGTTTGGAGAGGGTCATTAATTTCAACATTGGTTTCGCAAATGTTCACCGACATGGTGTATGGCGAAAAAGAATTCCTTCTTATCGATATGCCACCTGGAACGGGTGATGTTCCATTAACGGTTTTCCAGCAATTGCCAATCGATGGCATCGTAATTGTAACCACCCCTCAAGATCTAGTTTCCGATGTTGTAACTAAATCCATTAAAATGGCAAGAATGCTCAATATCAGCATTCTTGGCGTAGTAGAAAATATGGCCTATGTTAAATGTCCACACTGCAACGAACAAATTCCAATCTTTGGCAAAGACAATGTCGAAGATATGTTAAATAATATGAGCGTTAAATTGCTTGATAAAATTGGCATCGACCCAAAAATTACTGCCTTAGTTGACGAGGGAAAAATCGAAGAATACAAAGACAATTGTCTAAAAAACACCACTAAAACCCTCACGGATTTGCTTAAATAAGCGAAGCGCAAAGTTAAAGTTTTATATTAAAAAAGTCAATCATTTAGCATTGGCTTTTTCTAAATCTTTCATCGTTATGTTTTCGTTATGAACAATAGGCGTCCAAGCGACGTCTTTTTTGAATAAGGCAATAAACGACAAAGGAATGAACATCGCAACGAAGAAAGGGAAAATAATCACAGAACATATCTTCTTTATCATTTTTGCATGAATGTATTTTCCATATTTAATCATGGAAATTAAAGCATGAATCCAAGCAATGCCAAATAATGATATTAATTCAATAATGGTTGATGTGATTGCGACAGAATTGAAATCATTTATATTTTCTAACCCTAAGCCTAAGAAAATTGCATGGAGGCAAATATTAATGACGAACCATCCCGTTGCAATCAATGGGAAAGGACAAACGTGGACAAACATTTCAAATGAAGAAATTCTGCTTGAAAGAGGCCTTCTAGAAAAACCAAATGTATTTTTTAACAATTCTTTTCCATATATTGCAAAGCATTGATGGCAGCCTTTTGACCAACGGAATCTTTGTTTGTCCGAAACTTTAAATTTATTTGGCTGTTCATCATAAAATACGGCTTCCTGATTATAACCGATCTTGATATTTCGATATGCGCACCAGCAAGAAAATTCGATGTCTTCCGTTAATGTATTGAAATTCCATCCGCCTAATTCAGAAACGATTCTTCTAGATATGAAATAGCCCGTACCGGAAATAAAAGTTGATAAATGCAAATTCTGTCTTGAATGGTGAACGAGCAAACATTCGCGGTAGAAAATCAAGGAAGATGATGCCGCAGCTAAGGAAGAATCAAAATTCTTTGAATCTCTAAAGGATGTGGAAACCTCATATCCTGCGTCAAAAACATCATTCATATGGCTTAAATAATTTTTAGAAAGAATGTTGTCGGCATCAAAAACAAAGAAGGCTTCTATATCATCATAGGCATGATTGCTTAAGATTTTCTTTATCATGAAATCCAAAGCATAGCTTTTTCCTCTATGAATCTTGTCAGTACGTTCGAAAACGTGAGCGCCATGTTCTTTGGCAATCTTTGCCGTGTTATCGGTTGAATTATCGGCGACGACAAACACTTCAATTAAATCCTTAGGATAGTTTTGCTCAAAAACACTGTCGATCAAGTTGCCAATAACGATTTCTTCATTTCTAGCAGCAATCATG
>CAVKAU010000210.1:0-8301 GCA_963654035.1 bacterium
AGAAATTGAAAGGCAAAAAACTTTCTTTTATCTTCAAAAAATGGATAATTGTAAAAGTTAAACTTAATGTAATGCTAGGATTGTTGTATTGATTAATAGAACTTAAAAAGTTCGTCTCCTCTTTACTTAGGTCCACCAAACGGTATAAAGACGAACGCCAGTTGCATAATCGGAATATATTATGTTTTTGGAGGTTTCGTTGTAAGGGCACAGATGCATGTTGCCGTAACAGAAAGAAGAAATAGCAGTGGATTTTTCTACGATTTGATAACTGCTTGCCACAAATGTGTAAAGTAAAACATCGCAAATCTGTAAAACTGATATCGATCCGTGGCATTTTTAAGCGCTTTTCCAACCTAAAAAGCAAATAAATATCAGCAAAGCAGGTGACGTTAATTTTCGTGCTAATGAACTCAATCATTTAAATACGTCTAAATCTTACATTTTTATTGATAACTGAAACTTACTTGCGTTATTTTTCTTCTTCGTTTATTTCCGAATATTCGAAATCGAAAACTCCGGAAAAACCATCCGGTGCGTTGTTCACCATATTTCTGCCAAAACACAGTCATCATAAATTTCGCATACCACCCCAACGTTTCCTTTTGACATGAACACTTTATTTAAACCTTCCGTTGTTGTTTTATCAGTTGCTGTAAAACTTTTGCTCTCATTTTCATTATTGCTGTTTTTATTACCTCTTTTTCTTCCAATTAGAATAGTCCCTATAGTTATTTGAATATGACACTGAATTATGTTTTAGCCACAAAAACTGCAAGAACTTGCAAAAAAAGTAGGTAACAATATGACCATAAAAAGAGAAAGATACTTAAATGAATTAATCAAAAGAAAAAATAATGGGCTAATTAAGGTCGTTACAGGTTTAAGAAGATGCGGTAAATCATACTTAGTTAATACCTTGTTTAAGGACTATCTATTAAGCACGGGCATAGATAAAGAACAGATCATATCTTTCGCTTTCGACAACATGGAAGATGTAATGAAATTAGATACCTATCTGCCTAATGAAGAAACTCTCCTTTACGATAAAAAAAGAAATTATACAGTTAACCCAAAAAAAATTCGTTTTATACATTAAAGATATTACAAAAACCGATAAAAAATATTATTTGTTGTTAGATGAAATTCAACTTTTGGATAGTTTTGTTATGACACTTAATGACTTTTTGACGCATAGCAATTTTGATGTGTATGTTACAGGCAACAACTCAAAAATGTTATCTAGTGATGTTATAACAGAATTTAGAGGCAGAGGTGATCAAATCCACCTGCATCCTTTATCTTTCAAAGAATTCTTTGAAACAAAAAACGAGTCTTTTGATGATGCTTATTTGGAATACCAATATTTTGGGGGAATGCCTTTCGCTTTACAAATAGACGATGATTATCGGAAAGAGCAATATTTAAAAGATTTATTCAAAGAAACATATCTCAAAGACATTGCTGAAAGAAATGGCATTAAGAATATCTATTCTTTTGAAAAACTTATGAACGTCTTAGCAAACTCTATAGGTTCTTATACCAATCCTAGCAACATAGAAAAAACATTCAGAAGCGAAGAAAAGATTTCCTATGGCCACGATACCATAAAAAACCACATAGAATATATGAAAGACTCTTTTTTGCTCTCAGAGGCAGCTAGATACGACATTAAGGGAAGAAAATATATAGGGGCTAATTCTAAATATTACTTTACTGACATCGGCTTAAGGAACACTTTAATAAATCTTAGGCAATCAGAACCTACGCACATAATGGAAAACATTATCTACAACGAATTGGTAATAAGAGGCTATAACGTTGATGTTGGAGTTGTTGAAGTTAATGAAGCTAATGAAAATGGGAACTATGTCTCTAAACAACTTGAAACTGATTTTGTCTGTAATAAGATGAACGAAAGAATCTATATACAATCAGCTTATGCGATGGAGACCTTAGATAAATTAATACAAGAAAAAAGTCTTTAATTAACATCGGAGATAATTTTAGAAAGATAATCATTGTTAAAGATTCAATAAAAAAATACGTTACAGAAGAAGGAATAGAAGTTATCTCGCTTAAAGATTTTTTGCTGAATTAAATTAATCTGATTGTTTTTCTAAAACATTGGTTGGCGTAAGCTACAAACGAAAAGTAAATGGAACGAATAGAAACGAAAGACGTAGCCTCTTTTACTTAGAGCGCTTAATTTGTCGAAATTTGAAATTTTTGACATATTTGGCATTTTAAAAAGTGAAATTTTTGACATATTTGGCGTTTTGAAAAGTGAAATTTTTGACATAATGCGATAAAACCTAGGAAAACGCACGTTAAAAAGCATAATAGATTTTTTAGAGCGAAAGGCCTATCAAAAATCAGTCTGAGAAGGTCTAGCAAAGGGCTTATAAAAATAGCGATTTGCTTTGATAGCTTTTTCAGAATACAAAAATTAATAAATTAGAAGATTGGAGCGATATATCATTATCTTAGATTATTCACAGAAAATAGTGGATGCGTGTATTGATTTTCACAACTTAAACGTGATTTTCATTGAATTTTTAATTTTAAAGTATATAAATGGAATATTCTTTTTGCTAAAAGCGAATGGAGGATTGTCATGAAAAAAACCATATTGTTCGTCACGTTATTAACGCTTGTTGGCGCTTTATCTGGATGCGCCAATGAAACTAGCTCTGAAAATGTTTCTTCCGAAGATTCATCCAGTTTTGACGTTTCTTCCGAAGAATCATCAAGTTCTAGCGTTTCTTCGCTAGATTTATGGACTGGAAAACAAAAGGTCTTGCTCAAAAGATATTGCGGATCTATTTTGCCATACCCAGAAAAATACGTTACAGGGGAAATCACTCTTAATGAACAATACGATTCTTCCTTAGGCGTGAAATATTTAGCAATTCTTAACGAAGCGTCTTCTTTTACCTTAAAGGAATACTACAATCAATTAGAAGAATCAGGCTGGACAACAATCTCCTCATATAATGGAGACAAAATTCAAACTCGTAGCAATACCGAATATGTTGAATTAACGAAAAATTCTACCGATGGCAAAAAAGGCTATGAAATGATGTATTATTTCGCCTCAGATGACACCAGTTCATATAATTGCATTCTTTGCTATAATTATCTCTCTCCATCTAGCAGAAGCGATACGACTTGGAGCGATGATGATTTAACAGTTATCGATTATGTTACAACAACCACCTTGCCATATATTGCCTTAGGAGAGAATTACGCAATAACTAGCGTTAGCGAAAATCAACTATACATGTATGACTTTTATACAAAAGATTTATCGGAGGAATATGCTGATATATTGGTTAAAGATGGCTATAAATTAGACGATGAAACAAGCAAGGAATATAATGCGTATTATCTAAGCAAGACGTTTGATAATGGAATAAAAATTGAAGTATTGATGCAATATTTCAATGGCAATAATTTCTACGTTTATTTCACACCGAATATCACTGAATATAGTTCATGGCCAAGCGAACTTGTTAGGCCGGTTGAAGAAAGAAGTGGCATTACCATTCCTGAATTTAGCGTTAAAGACGGTGGCAAATACAAAACATACAATAAGCATGGCGTTTATTACATATATACGGATGACTATGATAGTGATTTTGACTATTACGGCTATATAGATAAAACAAGAAGCGAGCTTTTCTGCTGGGAAGAAACTCTCTCCTTTAGCGCATATATCTTACGCGATGATGATGAAAATAACGTCGGATTCGTGGCTTATTTTAGTGAGACGACACCAACTAGAACCTTCTCTTCATCTTGGCCAGAGGATGATATTAAGAAAGGCATAGAGGATTCTTTAAGCGTTACTGATGTTGATATTCCTAATATCGATTTATCTTCATTCTCCTTATTAAAAAAAATCAAATATGATGTAAAGACACAAAAAGACTATGACGCTTGCTATGCTTATTACCTCCAAGCCTTAACTGCGGCATATGGCGGAACATATTCAGATGAGCAAATTGCTAGCCTTGCTAAAGACTATGCCGATTCCCAGGTTTCAATTGGCGTTAATATTTTTGTTTATGATTCTAAATGTGAGACACAAGTTGATTACGTCACCCGCTATAAAGTTAATGAGGCGTATAAAGAAGAACTCTATAACGCTGGTTGGTATAAGGTTCCAGACAGCTGGGGCAATATTTTTGAAGATCCAACAGGCCAAATTAAAATCACGATAACAAATACCCCATCATCTGATATTGCCTTAACGAAGATTTCCATCAGCAAAGGAAGCGGAGAAGCCCACGAACCAACGTTTAAGTTTGCTAAAGAAAACTATGAAATGGGTCCAGAAGGAAAATTAACACTTCAATTAGAAACCAATATGGTTCCATATGATATTTCCTATTCTTCAAGTGATAAAAACGGAAACATCAACGTTGATAATAACGGTGTCGTTACAACGACCTCTGATGCAAAAGCTGGCGATAAAGCAACGATAAGTGCTTCCTATACAGATAAAGATGGAATTAAGCATTCCACATCATGCACAATCACTATCGTTGATAAATGGACATACAAAACATCATTGGATAAGGTTGAAGCTCTTTTAACTAACAAAGGTTATTCTTCTTTCACAAGAGAGGATTTACTTAGTGTAGGAAAGAAAGTAATTGGTGAGAAACTAACAGTTGATTTAGGCAGTTCCATCACTCTAGATGAAGCAAAAACCATGGTCAAAGAAGATCTTATTCCTGAAGAATTCATTTCTAGTCTTTGGGAAAAGGTCAATAACGACGATGATGAAGATGATGAGGAAGAAGACGATCTTTCTCTTTCAAATATTGATAACCATATAACGAAAATGATGAAAGCAATAAATTTAAAGGGATCATCTAGCGTATTTAACGCCAGCAAAACGGCTAGTGACCTTGAGAAACTATATTGCTTCTATAGAACGGATTATTCTTATTTGACGTTAACTTATTACGTTTATACGGCCGAAAACGGCAATATCATCCTTTACGTCGAAGCGTGTTAAAAAAGAGACACCTATTTGATGTCTCCTGTTTTCCAGAGATATATTCAGCCACTCAGTACGCCCGCAACGCGGATTGAAATGTTGCCTTTAACATATATGATCGCGCCAGGCAATGAAGATAAGGTCGTTGTTTCGAATCCTTCCTCAAGAAGTCTCTTTCGATACTTATCCAAAAAGGAAGAGTTTCCTGTAGCAGTTTTCGAATAAATCTCTAACTCTAATATTGAATCAGAGACATACCATTGTCCATATATTTCTTCGTCATAGATATATGGAACGTTATCTGCTTCATCAGAGAAATATTTTTTCAAATATGTATAGATAGTTTCGTTTTCATCGTTCCATGTTGTTGGTTCAACCCATTCAGGTAAAGTGGCAAGCTTTTCTTTTAAGCCGTCTTTCAAAGAAACATCATCGCCATATTTGAAAGTCAAAGTTTCTGAACCGGAATTGAATAGCCCATCGCTATAACTATACGAGGCAGAAACAATAACTTTCTTTTCTGGATCTATCGTTAGTTTGAAGGTCGATGGTAAGAAATTATCTTTTTCGGTTCCTAATATCATCCCATCCTTAACGGATTTAAGAACATATGAATCAAACATATATTCGTTTTCTCCGGTTTTAATAAAGAGATTCGGGGAAAGAGAAAATCCAATTAATGATGATACGTCCCCCTCCTTTTCTTTTCCGTTAGACTTGATTGTCTCATTATTTAGAAGGAATCTTTGATAGCGGTTGTCTTTTGTTTTTGTCCAGCCATATGTGAATGATTGATCACCTGCACCAGTGTAATAAGTCTTCTCTTTAGTTAGAGCATCTAAATCATAAGTTGTAATGAATTTATTATTTGCTGTGCGATCATCTTGAGCGGTTACCTGAAATTTATGATTTCCATCAAACATCGTAAAGGCGGTTTTTAATGCTTCGACGTCTTTCTTATCTTGATATGGTTCAGGGTTTTTTATTTTCCTATCGGCAACAACCTTAGAAGTAATCGTAACGTTGTAATTGAATGCAGTGCCATCCTCATATTGATCACTAAAGGTAAAGTAGGTAAAAACAACTTCATCAATAAGATTGTCTTTTATCTTAATATCGATCCATTTTATTCCGTTTGCGCCATTGAAATTGCAAAGGCTCTTAAAGAAAGACGTATGGTTATAACCATAATAACGATATGTTCCTTCGCTTATTTTTCTAAAAGCTTTTAACTCTTTTGAGATGAAATCTGAGCAAGACGGGTATGTTGAATCCCAGGTATAATACTTAGAGAATTTCTCTTCCGAAAGTTCGTTGTTTCCGTTTAAGCCAACATAAGAAGGAATCCCATCTTCATTATTTCTAACTAATGAAGTAAGCCTTCTAGAAGTAGTAACATCAATCGAAGTGTGTTCATATTGATTAGCGGAACGATTGATTTCTTCTTTAGCAACAACTCCTCCATCACCATTAATGATTTGGACGATAGATTCATTGTCTAAAGAAATGACATCGTTTTCGTTTTGGAATATCAACGGAGACGCTTCTGAAGCTGTTAAAGAAGGTAAATTTAATTCATAATTTTCAATTAGATAATCATTAACAATCTTATTATATGAAGAACCTACATTTTTAAAGAAACCATGTGTTTCTCCAACATCAACAATTTGGTATTTGCTATTAAATGCTTGCAAAACGAATTCAATATTGTTTGTTTTGTCAAAAGTTAATTTTGCTTTATAGAATTTTCCTTCCTCAGCATCGCTAGCGTATCCCATCATCGATGCTAACGCTTTTATAACTGATTTATTTGATGTATGCAAATAGCCGTCTTTTAAAGTGAATTCTTTTTCTTTTAATGATGATGTGTCTAAATCCAACATATAGTTAAAAGAATCAAGGGACGTATATGGTTCCTGAGTTGAATATGCCTCACCTTTCATCAAAGGGGAGAGAAGATTAAGTTGCTTATTAGCGATGCTAAATTGATAAACAAGCTCTTCTGACTGAGTGAACTCTTTATCAAAACTCTTAAGTTTCAAGTAACCAGCCGAATAATATGGATAGTAGATATATTTATTAGCGAATATAACTTCGTTTGTTGGCTTGTTGAAAATGTTCTTTTGATAGATGGTGAAGTTATTGCTTGTAGCAATCTCTCCTAACGAAGAAATCATATTTTCTGCATTTAACTCAATAGGCAAAACTTCCTCTTTACTTGAAGAAGAGGAAGCCTCGTTAGAAGACGATGTTTCCGAAGAAATATCGCTTGAACTAGAAAGACCTTCATTAGATGATGAGTCTAACGAGGATCTAGTTTCAATATTGCAAGAAGTTAGAATTAAGCCAAGAAGTAGTAGGGATATTTTGTTTTTTCTCATGACCTTATTGTACGCATGCTTGGATGAGGAAGTAAATACCGTCATTGTCTGTGACTTCCTCCCTTAATTCATCGTGAACTGGTACAGCATCGTAATCGTTGCCCTCTTCAGCAATTTCGTTTGCCTCAGCAACAGTGATGACTTCAACGGTTAATGTAATGTCGAAATCAGTTTCGTATTTCCAAACATTGTCCGCATAGAAGACAGAGAAATAATCCCAACAATAGTCATCTTTCTCTTCTGTGGTGGCGTATACGAGGCCTTTTTCTTCTAGAAGAGTGTTATAAGCGGCAATCAAGCCTTTGTTGTAATTTGCATCAGTTCCTGTTTTGCAGACCAATCCAAGCCCATATCCGTGGTCGTAATTGTATACATCATCGTAATACCATTCACATTCTTCTTCGGTTTCAAAGAATGGAAGATAGTCATCTGGATCATGAGCAACGCCTGCTGTATCAACTACTTCAAAGAAAGTTGTAATGGCGTTGGCCGCGCTTTCTGTGATATTTTTCCAAGATGCTTTAGCTTCTTCTTCAGACGAAGAGGAACTCGAAGATTCTTCTGAACTTGAAGATTCTTCTGAGCTTGAGGATTCTTCTTCGGATGATGAATCTTCTTCTGAGGAAGATGGGGTTTCTTCTGATGAAGATGGAGTCTCCTCTGAAGATGATGGAGTTTCTTCTTCTGAACTTGGAATTTCTTCAGCGGACGAAGATTCAGATGATGCTTCGACAGTGTTGCTTGAAGATTCTGCTGTTGTGCTTGATGAAGCGGTTCCTTCGGATGATGCTTCAGCAGAAGATGAATTTGTTGGTGTTCCGCATGAAGCGAGTAATGCACTTGCAAGAATGAGTGCAACTAAGTTTTTTTGTTTCATATAGTGATATTCTCCTAAAAATACTCTAAAAC
>CAVKAU010000211.1:0-3813 GCA_963654035.1 bacterium
TGGTGGCTAAGGGGGGACTCGAACCCTCGACATATCGGGTATGAGCCGATTGCTCTAACCAACTGGGCTACTTAGCCATAAATGGTGGAACTTACCAGGCTCGAACTGGCGACCCCCTGCTTGCAAAGCAGGTGCTCTCCCAACTGAGCTAAAGTCCCATACATCCGCTCTAATGAGCGGTGTTTATTATACCAAATGATTTAAATACTGCAAGCAAATTATTCACTAACTTCAGTAATTTTTCCATCTGGGCCAGGTGTTGCTTTCATATAAGCGACAATTGGGTCGAAATTCTTCTCTTTCTTTCCGACTTTACAAGCCGTGACCTTCTTAGCACTTCCGGAAACCAAAGCTTCGGCTAAATCGTGGCAACCAGCATAACCACAAGCGCCGCAATTAGCGCCTGGAAGCATGCTTTCAACCTCTTTGATACGCTTATCTTCTTCTACATGCAAGAATTTAGCGGCTAAAGCAAGAAGGAAGCCAAGGACTAAGCCAAGACCTGCAAGGACTAGAACGCCCCATAATACCGTAATTGGATCCATACTAATTATTCTCCTTTATCTTCTTTGTGAAATTCCTCAAAAAATGGGCAATTTGTTTTCTGACAATTTGGACACATCTCAGGATCAGGTTTGACATCCTCACATCCCTTAGGAGCCGGAGTTTTTCTATAAGCGATGAAGCTAATAAAGAAGACGGCTAGTAAGAAGATGATGATGGCGATACTGATAATGATATAGACGTATCTTGGCATATTAAGCAATCATTCCGCTTAAGCCCATTATTGCCATGGCCATGATGGTGGCGGTAATAAGAGCTAAAGGAAGGCCTTTCCATGCCTTTGGTGAATCAGATCCCTCTAGTCTAACGCGGATGGTTGAAAAGAGGACAATCATAATAAGGAAGCCTAAGCTTGTGCCAATAGCGTTAGCCATTGAGGAAGCAAAAGAGAGGCTGTTATTTTCTTGGACAACGCCAAGAACGGCGCAATTTGTCGTGATCAAAGGAAGATAGATGCCAAGGCTCTTATAGAGGGATGGCGAATATTTCTTGATGACGAGAGCAACTAATTGTACCAAAGATGCAATAACAAGGATGTAGACGATGGTATCTAAGAAAGCTAAGCCAGCCGGAACGAGGATGTAATTATAAATTGGGTAACAGACCAATGATGCAAGCATGATGACAAAGACGACCGCAACGCCCATGCCTGCCGATGATTTAACCTTTGTCGAAACACCAAGATAAGAGCAAATGCCATAGAATCTTGAAAGAACGACGTTATTGATGAGCATCGAAGAGATGATGGCTAGCAAAAATGCCGTGAATAAATTTGTGGCTGTCATTATTTGGCCTCCTTAGTTACTTGAACTGATGCTTTAGCAAGAGCTGCTTTCTTTTCTTCTTGAGCCTTAAGAAGCGCTGCTTTCTTTGCTGCTGCGGCTTTATTGGCTTTAGAGATATTTACGCAAGCGATGATTGCTTCGATAACGCCATAGACGATAAAACCACCGGCTGGTTTGCTAAATAAAGTAATCGATAAATCGACATCCCCGAATTTGAGGATTGGAAGTTCGGTTTTAGGAATGAAGGTAAAGACAGCGCCAATTGAGATGACGCCAGTGCCTAAAATCTCACGAATGGCGGCAATAATCAAAATAGCGATGATATAGCCAATGCCATTTCCTAAAGCATCCAAGAAGGAATCATAAACGGTGTTCTTCTTAGCAAAAGCTTCTGCTCTTCCTAAGACAATGCAATTAACGACAAGTAAGGAAATAAAGACGCCTAAGGAAGTATAAAGTTCAGGAACAAACGCTTCAGCAACCATCTTAACAATCGTAACGAAGGTTGCAATGATGATGATATAGGCTGGAGTTTCGATTTCTTCAGGAATTAATTTTCTTAATAAGGAAACCAAAACTGAGGAACCAATAAGAACGAAGGTGAATAATAAGCCCATGCCAATGGCGTTTTCGATCGTGGTTGTGACAGCTAATGCCGGACATGTTCCAAGAAGTAAGACAAATAATGGGTTTGCTTTCCAAATTGGATTAAGGAAGTTCTCTTTATGTTGGGAACGCGCAATAGAATTTGTTGACATATCTTCTCCTCCTTATTTCTTATAAAGCTCCACGGCTTTTTGGATGCCTCTCCATACCGCTTTTAAGGTATAGGTTGCACCGGTTTTAGAACCAGGTTCTTCACCATTAAAGTTATCAAGATAATCATTGATTGTCTTTATTTGGCCCGCACCGCCAGTGGATCTAAGAGTTGCGAGTTTTCCGAGAAGAGGCTCATCTTTTTCGCCACTTATGGCAAGCAAGAAAGTCGTATGCGATTCAATATCGGCGTAAATGCCTTTTGATGCATTTTCTTTTTCAGCCATATCAACATTGATTTTATAAATCTTTCCGACTTCTGTGGTTTTCTCTTCATCAGAATAAAGAGACCAATAACGAAGAACTTTTTCATTATCTGTCGAAGCTTCTAAGACTGTTGGCTCAGAAACTGCCTTATAGGCCGAAGAGGAAACGATTGTTGGGAAAGCGTTAGCGCAAGATTGAAGACCATTAGCCTTAAAATCATTATAAGAATCAGTGACCATTGCTTTTATGGCTTCAGCGTAGGTTCCTGAAGCAGTATTAAGGGTTTCTTCGGATGGATTTTCGTTATATTTCGTAACGAAATCTTCGACTGTTTTCTTTGTTGCTTCATCTTCGATTGTGTTATTGGTGATGGCCAATTTTCCATAATTATTAGAATTGAAACCAACGGTGATATAGAGGTTTCCGCCTGCATCTTTGAATTTGCAAGCGTATAAACGACCTATTTCGCCAGTCATTGTCTCATCTTCTAAGAAAGTATAAGTCTTCTTGATCGTATCGGATGATCCGGAATATGCCGAGCTTGTTGAATAAGAAATGTTATAACCTGCATCTTCTCCCCAAATGGTCTTGATATCTTCTTCAAGATTCTCAACAAAGCCATCGCCTAACGTTGAATAATGGTCTCTAGCGGCATTAATCATGCTTTGTAAGGTTGTTGAGGCATATGTCGCACCACATTTAACATTATTTAATGTCGTATCAGATGGATCGGCATTATACGGCTCAACGTATTTAGGTTCAAAAACGTTCTTATAAGAGATTGTGTCTTTGATTAAATAAACTTTTCCTAATATTGGGGAATCGTTGCTTCCGGAAATGCCAACCATCGCTTGGATATCGCCATATCCATGAACGTCGGTAACCTTTGAGGTATAAACATATCCTAATTCGTTATTTGCTGAATCATAAACGATTTCATAGGAATCTAGATATGTGTTTTCTTCGATTGCAGTTTTATCAGATTTATGATCGTAGGATGAGAAAATCGTTAGATAACCAGCTCCTGCTTTTTTAGAGTTGTTCTTTTCGATAATTGGGGCTGTTACTAAATTTAAAGAAGTGAGGATGATAGCTGAGCCCCCAGCGATTGCACATAATATGCCACCGACTTTCAGCCAATTTAGAACTTCTTTGCTGTTTGTTTTTTCTTTTGCCATATTATTATGCTCCAAAATTATAGCCAGTCATGCACCAGGCAAAGATCCCTAAAGCCAAAACGGCGATAGAGGCGATACTAACCCAGCTTTTCCAAGTGAATTTAACTTGGCTCCATTTGTAATAATCGATGAAGCAGCCAATTGCATTGCCCATAAGAATAGCGTAAGCCATTCCTTCTGGAGCGGAGGCAAAGGTGCGAATAAAGACGACGATAATAGCAATAACCATGCCATACATAACTCTTGATGGAGATGTTAGAGGC
>CAVKAU010000212.1:0-4980 GCA_963654035.1 bacterium
GGCTATAACCCAAGTAATTATAATTGCGTTGAAGGATCATATTCTTCTAACCCTTATGATCCAAATGTTCGCATAAATGAATTCAAATCATTAGTTAAAGACTATGCCGATTCGGGGATAAGGGTAATAATGGACGTCGTATATAATCACGTTTCAAGCATTTCTTCTCACCCTTTTTCACTTACTGTTCCTCGTTATTACTTCCGTTATAATGAAGACGGTACGACAATCGATGATACTGGATGCGCTAACACAATCAATTCTTCCAGGATCATGGTTGAACGCTATATCGTCAATTCAGTTAAGTGGTGGGCAAAAGAATATAAGATCAAAGGTTTCCGTTTTGACTTAATGGGTTGCCTAGAAACATCCACGATGCGAGCGGTAAAAGACGCTTTATATGACATCGATCCAGAGATTGTCGTTTATGGCGAAGGATGGACGGGTGGAGGAAGTCATGCCCTAAGTCCATCAAATACCGATAACATATATGCAAAACTTGGTGATAATGGCAAAGGAGCAGTAGGTTCTTTCAATGATTGCTATCGCGATGGAATGAAAGGAAACGCCCTATACGCAGATGTCGTTCCTTCTGGTGGATTCATGGATTCGGCTGCCCCATCTAGTGATCAAGTTTGGAATGCCGCAACCGGAATGATTGGTGAAAATAGATGGAAGAAACAGTCTGGGCTAGCAACGCCTGCATCAATGTCCGTTAATTATATTTCTTGTCATGACAACTATACTTTATATGATCAATTCAATTATCTTCTTAATGGCATCTCGAGTTGCGATAAAGAAAACACCAACGCCAAAGACGCAGCATTAGCCGCTCAAGTAAATGCCTTAATGGGTCAAGGAATCGGCTTCATTCAAGGAGGGGAAGAAATCTTCCGGACCAAAATAATTCGTGACACAAATGATATGTTTGATACATTCGTTAAAACTTATCAGCATAAGAGCAACGGCACCAATTCCTGGATTGAAGGAGATGGTGTTAAAATCAACGATAAGACGTGGCTTGTTCGCAATTCCTATAAATATGGGGATGAGGTAAATGCTTTTGACTGGTCAAGAAAAGTTGATAACGAAGAATATTTCGATAAATTTAAAGAAGCAATAGCTCTTCGTAAATCTTCCTTTGGAACATATCTAGGGATGAGTCAAGAAGAGATTGAAAATGGCGGAACGACTTGCCTTGGCGGAACGGCCATTGGCGGAGGATTCGTTTCCAAGGAAGGAAATAACCGCATTGTCATAACGACTGGCCGCAAAAAAGGCGTGCTTAGCAACATTCCTTCCTCTCTTCAAGGAGAATACAAAGTCGTTTATTGCTCTTCCTCGCGCTTAGCTAAAGATTCTTCATACACTGTTAATGAAGAAATCAATACCAATTCCACGTTTGAAACATTGGTTCTAGAAAGAAATAACAACCTTTAAAGGAGAAAACCATGAAACACAAATCTAAACTTACTTTGCTATTTACCGTTAGCATGTTGATGCTTTCTTCTTGTGGAGACTCAACTAATTCTTCTATTTCAAGCGAAGAAAGAGAAGAACCGGCATCTAGTCAAAAAACAACTGAAACTAGTTCAACATCTTCAGAAGGAAAGACTCCTGTTAGTTCAAGTAACGAAAACTCCTCGGAATCATCTAGCTCTGATGTCGTTTCTTCATCTTCTATAATTTCGACAAGTTCGGAAGAAATCTCTTCGAGTTCCGAGGAAACTCCTTCAAGTTCCGAGGAAACACCATCTTCTTTAGAAGATATATCTTCCTCTGATGAAACTCCTATTTCTTCTGAAGATAATCCAGACTCGTCAAGTTCGGAAGACTCATCTTCTTCCGAAGATCCTATACCTGTTCCTGAAATTATATATTACACGGTTACCTTTGATTCCATGGGCGGAAGCGAAATCCCTTCGCAAAGCGTAGAAGAAGGAAAACTTGCCACAAAGCCAAGCGATCCAGCGAAAGAAAATTACATTTTCGATGGATGGTATCTATCTTCTTCATTCAAAAAAGAATTTGATTTTGCGACAATTATTACCACAGACTACACACTTTTTGCCAAATGGAAAGAAAACTGGGGAACTGATCCTGATCCAACCCCAGATCCGACTCCAGAAGTCACTTTAGTTGATTATTGGATTGCCGGAGATTTCTGTTCCTGGAGCAAGGAAGGTGCAATACAAATGGAAGAAAATCCTTCAGGGACCGACTTAGCAATGAAACTTGGCGTTGAAATTGAAGCAGGCAAATGTTTCAAAATCACAAACTATATAATCTGGTATGGCTACAATACTTCCTTAGCGGACGTTGCTACGGGTGCTGATGAGAGCAATATTTATATCAAGGAAACCGGCACATATAACATTTATCTAAATTGCCATTACAAAGTTTGGGTCGAAAAGGCTTCAAAAGATGATACAACAGGTGAAGAATCTTCCTCGGAAACAACTAGTGGAGAAACCTCTACTGAAACCACAGGCGAATCAACTTCCGAAACAACAAAAGAAGACTCCACTTCAGAAACTTCGATACACGCTCCTGCTGAATCAAACTTAGTCGATTGGTATCTTCTTGGCTCTGGATCCTTATGGGATATAGAAACTGGTTGGAGCAAAGAAGGAGGGATTCAACTCTTTTCCAATCCAACAGGCGATGATTTAGCTTGTATTTTGAATCTTGAAATTGCTGTAGGAGATATCTTCAAAATCTCTGATGGAGCAAGCACTTGGATTGGCTATTCGAATGTTGATTCTTGGGAAGATTCTTCAAATTTAGGAAAGAATAATTTCCAAGCAACTGCCACCAATGATAATTTTGAGTGTAAAATAGCTGGCACATATAACATTTATTTAAATGAAAAAGATGGGAATAAAAACGTTTGGATCGCCTCTTCAAGCGTCACGGAGGAAGAATAATGAAAAAACATATTTTATTATTTGCTAGCGCGTTTCTTCTTTTAGCTTCATGTTCAAAACAAGAAGATAAAGGATCAACCACGCAAGAAGAAAATTACGATTGGACAATAACTTTTGAAACCAGCGGTGGAAGTGAGGTATCCCCTCTCCACGTAAAAGATGGAGAAAAAGCAAATAAACCCGTCAACCCAACACAAGATGGATATATTTTCCAAGATTGGTATATTGATGATTTTCTTACTGTAACCTTTGATTGGGATACCCCAATAACTTCTGACTGGGTTTTATATGCCGGTTGGAAAGAAGATGAAAGCAAGATATCATCTAGCGAAGATTCTTCAAGCGAAGATCAATCAGTTGAAAGTGAGGACACCTCTTCAAAAGAAGAAGCTTCAAAAGGCCATGGTCCAGAAGGCTCAACGTTAACAAGCTGGTATCTTGTTGGTTCGGGCTCTCTTTGGGGAAGCGATGGCTGGACTATCAAAGGAGGAGTTCAACTGTACACGAATCCAGGAAATGAAAATGACAAAGGCTGCATACTTGGCTTATCTTTTGAAGTTGGAGACACCTTTAAGGTTACCGATGGCGGCTCAATATGGTTTGGCTATGAAAAAGTGGATACAGCCGCATCAGACGCAAATCTTGGCTTAACTAACTTTGCCGGCGATTCCGATGGTTTTGGCGGCAACAATTTCAAATGCATCGTCGCTGGAAGTTACGATATGTATATCAATTCAACTGGCGTATTTTGGATTCAAGCTGCAGCATAAGGAGAAAAGCAATGAATAAAAAAATACCTTTCACCTTAATGCTTACAGCCGTTTCAGCTTTGGCTGTTGGTTGCAATAAGCAAAATTCCGATTCCTCTTTTAGTTTTGATTCTTCTTTGCAAATAAGCGCGACATATACTCTTTATTTGAACACATGTGGGGGAGAATTAGAAACCAATATATATCAAGGAAAGAAAGACGCGAAGATTGATTTATCGAAAATCACCCCAAAAAGGAACAAATATGTCTTTATTGGCTGGTCTACTGCCTACTCTTCAAAAACAAAGATGGGTGATTCAAATAAGATAATCGAAGGAAACGAATTTACCTTTAAAGAAAATAACGCGATCTTATATGCTTCATATAAACGAGCAGATTCTGGAGAACACACTCAAAAAGAAGTAGATGCATATATGGCTTCCTTAAAAGAAAGTAGCAAAGCCAATCATTTATATGTTCACTATTATCGTTTCCTCGATACCGCCGAAGACTATAATGACTGGGATCTTTGGTGCTGGCCATATCGCCCAAATGAAGGGCAAGGCGCAAGATTTGACTGGACTGGAAGAAGTCAGTCTGAAGACCATCTAACGGCCACTGGAAATCCAGTCATTGATGATTTTGGTGGAGTCGTTGCGGATATTGACTTAACGGCAACCTACGATGGAGGAACATCTAACCAAGGACACAAAATTGGTGGGACCCCTGTGTCATTTTACGCTGATAAAGATAAAACGGCCTTAGATACTCAAGTAGGCATTCAAATCGTTTATTCCCAAGCAAGGCTTAAGGGATCTTCCTTCTGGAAAAACGATGGAGGGAACGTCTATTTAACTCTTGATAATGAAGAAATGGTTTCAACCTTAGAAACTTCTGATGGAGGAAATGCCTATCATGTTTTCCTTCTTCAAGAAAAAGTCGGAGACCCAAAGCCTCTTCCAATCACTGAAATAATTGATCCATATGAAAATGATGATGGAACAAACACAACCGACAAGGCTTCTTATCAAAATGCCGATTGGGAAGATAAAGAAAAGATGCCAACTGCCTCCTCATGGCTAAATGAAACTGGCGTTGGATATCAGATAATGGTTTCTTCCTTTGCTGATTCCGATGGCGATGGATTTGGCGATATCTATGGCATTACTCAAAAACTTGATTACTTAGATACGCTTGGCGTCAAAGCTTTATGGCTCACCCCAATTCAGCTTTCTGATTCATATCATGGCTATGATATTTCCGATTACACGCAAGTCGATCCAAAATTCGGCTCAAAGAAATCG
>CAVKAU010000213.1:0-3616 GCA_963654035.1 bacterium
AGTTCTTATTGCCGCATGTGGATATTTACAAACATTAACCCCATACTCGTTTACGGATTCTAAGAGTGGAAATTCCGCTATAATCAATGAGTTTGGTGAGAATAATACAGTCGTAGTTTTATATAAGAACCAAGATAAGTCTTCGGAAAAAGAAACCGAATTAATCAAAAAGATTCGCGATTATAAAAAATCCGATGGAGACGGAGTTCTTGCTAGCTACACTTCTTATAGCAATACAGTTGAAGAAAGTTATGATTTGAAAAAAGTTTCGCAAAAGATTGAGATGGATGAAGATGAAGCGAATCTTTTGATGAACATGTACCATTTATATAACGATCCAGATCAAACGAAACTAACCTTCTCCGATTTTGCTAATTACACGGATTATTTAATTGAAAATGATAAGGATACGAAAGAATTCGTCGATGATGAAACGAAAAACACTTTGGAGACAATTTTAAAGATTGAGGATTTGCTGCCAAGAGATTTATCAGCTGATGAATTTTATGAGGAAATATCCTCTTTTGAAGGAAGCGACATCACTTTATTCTCCGTTAAACAAATCTATGGCATCTATTTTTACGACAACGAAGAAAAGATTGATTTCAAAACCGCTCTAGATTTCATGATTACATGTTCTCGGACGGACGAAATGAAATCTTCTTTCGACGAAAACCAAATCGCCCAACTGCAAACTTTATCAAATGGAATATCCTCATTTGATAGTCAAATGGGACAAGAATTAACAAAAACTCAATTAAAAGGTTATATTTATTCAAATTATGGAACGTTGCTTTCTGATGAGCAACTTGACCAAATTTATGCCACATATTACGCTTCGCTAGGAGAAGAAGAAAAAGAAACGATTCCTTTCCTTCCTTTGATGAAATTCCTAGTCAAAGCGAATGCCATCACTGATGAAACGGCAATTGTAAATATTACTAAGTATGATGCGCTATATTCGGCTGTTCACGCTGAATACGATTATGAATCGTTTGTTCCAGCGCTAAAACAAATTGCATATGGTTTAAGCGGCAATAATGTCGATATTGCTATTTCAAATGAGCAGATTCAACAAATTTACATCATTTACTTTAGAAAGGTTAAAGGCAATGAATATTCAAAAATCAACTGCAAAACCCTCTTAAATTACATTGTTGAACTAACTGAAAGCAACGAAGTTATCGGCGCCCAACTTTCATCTGATTCCAAAAACAAACTTTTAGACATGTTAACAATTGACGAATATTTGGAGGATAAAACTAAATATACCTATAAAGGTATGTATGAGTTACTAGATTCTTTAATGAAAGAAATTAAAAGCGTGAGCATGTCTTTGACGCTTGACGAAGCAAAGATTAGCGGGCCTTACATAAAATACCTTAGCAAAACCAATCAAGGCAACATCGATTCAATCAGGGCTTGCGATTTGCTAAATTTCGTAAAAGGGAATATGGATAAAAATAGCTTGCTTGCAAGTAAGATCGACCAATCAAAGAAGAATAAGATAAACGAAGCGGAAGAAGACATTAATAAAGCAAATACCCTCCTTAAAGGCGATAATTACTCAAGAATGCTCCTTTCACTCAACCTTTCAAACGGTGGAGATGAAACGACTGAATTTGTTAAATTCCTTGAAACAGAGGTCAAAAACGTTTTCGGCGATGATGCTCATGTAACTGGTGAAATCATTTCCACATACGACTTACAAAAATCATTCAGCCACGACAATTTGTTCATAACGATATTTACGATAATTTCCATTTTCGTCATTGTCTTATTAACATTCAAGTCTTTGTCTTTGCCAACATTGTTGGTTGCTATCATTCAAGGCTCTGTCTTTATTACGATTTCTACACAAATATTAAGCAGTGGCGTCTTCTTCATGAGTTATATTGTCGTAACTTGCATTTTGATGGGCGCAACGATTGATTATGGCATCTTGGTGTCCAACAACTACATTGAAAACCGTGTAAGAATGGATAAGAAGGAATCTCTAGAGAAAGCCGTTCAAATGGCAATGCCTACAATCTTTACCTCTGGCTTGATCCTCGTCGTATGCGGATTTGCCATAAGTTTGATTTCTTCACAAGCATCCATTTCCACGGTCGGGTTACTGATTGGAATAGGTGGGTTATGCTCAATAGGAATGATTCTGTTAGTCTTGCCTGCTACTTTATATCTCCTAGATGGCTTTGTAATGAAACTAACCTTAAAAAAGAAACTTACATTTCCTTGGAAGAAAAAGAAAGAGGAATAAACGCAAGGGGCGCCTGATATAAATCGGGCGTTTTTGCTATAAGATGGTACGTTTATTGCCTATTCAAAAGTTTGAGAATTTATATTATTAATAATATAGTAAGCATTTTTGCTTAGCATTTTCTTCTTGTTTTATATTGATTTACACTTATAATCATTTATTGTATGGGCAATATCAAACGCATTGGATTAGACATAGGATCAACAACGATAAAATGCATCGTTCTTGATGCAAAAGGAACCTTGATTCATTCGACTTACACAAGGCATTTTTCACATATCAAGGAGAATTTGCTGAAGGTTCTTGCTGAATTGAAAGAAAAAGGAATCGTTGGCGATGAAGAAACCTATATTGGCTTATCTGGCTCGGCTGGAATGGGGATAGCTAATTCTTTGGATATTGATTTTGTTCAGGAAGTATATGCGACTAAAGTAGCTGCCAATACGTATCTAAAAGATGCCGATTGCATCATCGAGCTCGGGGGAGAAGATGCAAAAATCCTTTTCCTCAAAGGTGGATTAGAAGTTCGAATGAACGGAACTTGTGCTGGCGGAACCGGTGCTTTCATCGATCAAATGGCAATGCTATTGAATGTTTCTATCGATGAGATGAACGCTCTTTCTTCCAAGGCAAAAAAAACTTATATGATTGCATCGCGTTGCGGGGTTTTTGCTAAGACTGACATTCAAGCTCTTCTTAACCAAGGCGCCTCGAAAGAAGATGTTGCTCGCTCTATTTTTAAATCGGTTGTCAATCAAACGATTGGTGGGCTTGCTCAAGGGAGAGAAATCAAGGGCAATATCGTTTATCTTGGCGGACCTTTAACCTTTATTGAAGAATTAAGGAAATCTTTCGACGAATCTCTTTCTTTAAAAGGAATTTGCCCTGAAAACTCATTATTTTATGTTTCTTTAGGCGCAGGATTGAGCGCTAAGAAAAAACATAAGCTTGATGACATTTTAAATACGTTAGAAGAACTAAAAGCTAGTGGAAACTATGCCTACAACGAACCTTTGTTCAATAACGAAGAAGAGCTTAAGGAATTTAGAGAAAGACACGCTAAAGCAAAAGTTGAAACGTTGCCACTAGAAAACTACGAAGGAAAACTTTTCTTAGGCGTTGATTCTGGCTCAACAACGCTTAAAGTTGTCTTGATTGATGAAAATGAGAATATCCGTTATACAAAATATTTGCCAAACCAAGGAAAACCATTAAATGTTTTCAAAGATATTTTAGAAGAGATATATTCAATTAACCCGCAAACCAATATCCGCGGGGCTTGCTCTACTGGCTATGGCGAGGATTTGATAAAAAATGCTTTTTCGCTTGATTATGGCATTGTCGAAACGATGGCTC
>CAVKAU010000214.1:0-2908 GCA_963654035.1 bacterium
CCCTTAAGGGAGTCTGAGCATATGGCGAGGTAGTGGTACCAGCTGTTCGTGGCAAATTCGCCATCGCCCCAGCCGCGAAGTTGCACGGAAGTAAGGGAAGATTCCATTTTGGATTCGCCGTCCCAACTCATCGCGCCATATTTTTTATCAACATCGCCAAAATCAGGGTTCGTAAACGTGTAGTCGGCGTCAACCCTGAGAGTTTTTATGGTATCGCCATCCTTGCACGGCAAAAGGCACCCCTTCTCTACGGTAATCTTATAGACGGAGGAGCCATCTGTGCCGGATGCGTATTCGGTGAAGTTTATGAAGCAGCCATCAGTCCATGACCCGAAATTCTGGTCAAGGTGCTGCACGTTATATTCCGAGAGAGACTTCCCGACGGAGTCATCGGCGCTTGAATACAGGCGGATTTTAGCCGGGGTCCAGCTGTCAGAGGAGGCAGCCACGGACTCAGTTGGAGTGAGTCCTTTGTAGGCATCGGAAGTGAGGACAATATACTGATACCAGCCATTATCTGACCACCCCCTCATCTGCAAGCCACTAAGAGCGATCTCCTCTATGTTTGAGGATTCAGCATTTACCTTTACTGGTTTTTGATAGTTCAAGAATTGAATAACTGATGATGTCAAAAAGAGAGTTGATACAAAAATTGAAGCGATTAACGAATTGCGTCTATTTTTCATAAGAACTCCTCCTTTTAAGGCTTATCCTTTCGTTATTTTTTTCTACATATATCGTAAAGCGCTTACATTTATGTATCAATGAACTAAAAGGGTATTGAAGTATCTTAAAACGACATTTTTTGATTAATAATGGCTTTTAAAGCGAATTTTCTTTGTAAAAATTATAAATAGCAATGTATATATTTTTACGTTTTTAATGCGTGTTGCTTTTTTCAAAAAACTAAACGTTCATTTAAATTCAACAACGTCATTTAAAATGATAGCAAAAAACTATCGAAATATTTATTTCCAATAGAAAAAGCCGCCAAATTGGCGGCTTACTGAATCGTGTTTCCTTTTATAAGCCTACATCCCAATAATCATGGTTTGCATCGTATCCTTCTCCGAATTGTCCGCTTGTACGGATTATATCGTCAGATGCAAATGTCACGATTGTGATGATTGGCGTTTCGTATTTCTTTTCGTCTTTCATGCTTATCTCTCCTTAAATTCTATTCTGTTACCTCGGTTGAGGTCTTTCCTTCAGAAAGCAAAGTTAGAGTATCTTTTATCGCTCCGTCATATTCGTTCTTTGCGAGATATTCTTTTGCAATCGAAACAACTGAATGGCTCTTCTCTTTAAGATAGACCGTTAAGCCATTATCGAAAGTCATTCCGGCAAGAGCATATACAGTTTTGCCAATCGATTCGTTGCTAACTCTGAAATAGATGTTATAAAGGTAATTTGCTTCATCTACAAAGTAAGGATGTTTTTCATCGACGGAGGTTTGAACGATGGTTGGTTCATAGCCATCAGCGATTGCGTCCGTAAGAGTTGTTTTACCTTCAGGAAGAACGGACGAGTAAGCAATACCGATGTTTGTGACGTGACTTTGAACCGCTTCATAATCGTCTTTTGCGATCATTCCACCGAATCGTAAGCCAATATTAGATATTGTGTATGTCGGCGTTTCTTCGCCTTCCACTTGATATTCGTAATAAAGCTGAGCCATCGTTTCAGAATCTGTTATCTTCTTTAAAATAGCGGATTCTTCGGTCATCGACCATTTCGCGTGCAAGGTGATGCTATTTGTCAAATAATTAGAGAAATCAAATTTTGTTCCATCATCAGTGTACCAGCCAAGTAATGTTCTCTTTCCAGACCAGTCTTCATGAACATATCCTTCTTCAAGAGGTGCGGTAACTTTAGGATTGTCATTAGTAACGCTCACAGATGCTTTCCATTCTGAGCTTGCGGTATTGCCAACGCCATAGTCAAACGTGACGGTTGCATCCAACGTTGATGTCCACTTCAGCGAATTGAATTTATTCGATTTAACTCCATAAGATTGGTTATAGAACGTGTAGTCCCTGTCGACGATGAGCTTCTTTGGCACAGACCCGGACTCATAGACGATCTCGCAGCCCTCCTCAATCGTGACCTTGTAAACGGATGAACCGTCCCAGCCGCTCTTGTAGGAATCGAAGGCGAACATGACGGAAGTCGTTCCCCACTTGTTCCTCTCGCTGTGGTTCACGCCGAGCTCGGAGAGCGCCTTGCACTCGAGCCCGCCATCCCCGGAGTCCCTGTAAAGCCTTATCTTCGAGAGTGTCGAGGCGTAAGTCGAAGACTCAACCGGGGTCTCCACGGCCGCCAACCCGGAAAGGGCATCCGAGCACAGGGCGAGGTAATGGTACCAGTTATCCGCGTTCGCAAAGCCGCGGAGCTGGACGGAATCAAGGGAAGCTTCCGTTTTGGACTCCCCGCTCCAGCTCATCGCGCCGTATTTCTTCTCGGAATCGCCGAAATCGGGGTTCGTGAACGTGTAGTCGGCGTCAACCTTGAGGGCTTTTACCGCGTCGCCGTCCTTGCAAGGTAAGAGGCATCCCTTCTCGACAGCGATCTTATAAACTGCAGAGCCATCGACTCCGGAAGCGTATTCGGCGAAGTTTATGAAGCAGCCGTTCGTCCAAGATTGGAAGTTCTGATCGAGGTGCTGCACGGTATATTCGGACAAGGTCTTTCCGACCGTATCGGTGGCACTTGAGTACAGGCGGATTTTGGCCGGGGTCCAGTTATCAGACGAGGTCGTAAGCGATTCGGTTGGCGTGAGGGCTTGATAGGCATCGGAAGTCAGGACGATATACTGATAATAGCCATTGTTCGACCATCCCCTCATCTGCACACCAGTAAGCGAAATAGTCTCAACATCGGATTCAGTTGCGTTAACTTTCACCAATTG
>CAVKAU010000215.1:0-3020 GCA_963654035.1 bacterium
AGATTTATTGCTCTTGTTTCAGCCATGCCTGCGACAACGCACAAAAAGCCAGCTGGCAATACCAATATTGCACCTAAAACAGATAAAGAAATTATTAAAATCTTCTTCCTTTTACGTTTCATACGTTATGTTTCTTTGCGTATTTATTATAGCAATGTAAGCGCTTTTATCAATGAATAACTTATATAAATTTATATTTCTTGCTAGGGCTATGAATGCTAGAATGTTGAAGATATTTAATGGGGTTTGTTATTAGCTATGAGTTACGTATTTGTTTCGACAAAAGAAAGAGAAAATGATTTATATTTTGCCTATCTTGAGGCAGATGACAATCTTTCTATAATTGCAAAGAAAACATTATCTTTTTCTTCAGATAAAGATGAAATATATGACATTTTAACAAATCCTGATAATGGTATCTTTGGCTGGTCTATATACAAAGACTGCAGGCTCATTCTTGACGCATTCAAAAAAGAAGGCGTCGAACCTTTTGATTTCCAAGTATTTGACGTTCGATATATGCTCAACGTAATTCTAGGCGATACCGAAAATTATTCATTAAGGAAATACATTCCTCTTTATTTGCAAAAAGATAAGAATGATTCTAATTTTGAAAATGAACCTTATTTAATATTTTTAGCACTTAAAAATCTTTTGTTCTGTCTCGGAAATTCAATTGATCAATTCCTTGATAGAAGGGATTTTGATTCCTGCTTCTATTATTCGTTGGACGCATATTATTCTGATGTCGTAGAAGAGACTTCATCTGATAAGAAAAAATTAAATATCATCAAGAATATTGAGGAAAAAGGCATCACGCATTACGTCTTTTTTGATTTTGAGTGTGCTAATTGTTTTAATGGCGTCGGCAAGATCTGCGAATTGGGCGCAATAGAAACAGACTTGGATTTCAACATTATCAAAGAGCATCATTTCCCAATAAACCCAGACAGCAAATTTGGTTTGGAAGATAGAGACGGGGTGAAAAGAATTCATCTATATTGGGAAGATAATGATTACTTAGCATATAGGAATGCACCCAAACTTGAATATTACTACAACTTCTTCAAAGAATTATTGGAAGATGAACATTCTTTAAAGTTTGGCCATGCCGTCGAGAATGACTTATGGTTTCTCGCGACCGATTTAAAAAGAAAAAATCTTCCTCAGCTTAACGTTGTGGCGGTAGATACCCAAATGATGTACCGTTACCTCATTAATGAATCTTTTTCTTCTATCGCCCTGCATAAAGCGTTAACTTCTTTATATGGTGAGGAAGAATTAGAGAAATACAATCATCACAATTCTTTAGACGATTCAAAAATGACAATGGCCATTTGCAAAGCGATGCTAGAGCAAAGTTGCCTTTCAATAATCGAGCTGCTTAAAAACAAGCCTTCTTTATTAAAAACGATTGACGATACGGATTTATGCGTAAGAAATGAAAAGACATATTCCTTTCCTTTACCAAATAGATTCAAGCATGTCGAACTTGCCAATCCCGAAAAATTATATAGCGGGATATTTGCCTTAAACGCTAGCGATAGATTGATTAAGGAAGCGGTCTATCAGGACTACGATAAAGCACACATGGGTGCCTTCGATGGCAAAAAAGTAATGCTCCATTTGGCTTATCGAAACTATGATCAAAAAACGGTTGAAACAACGCTCACCAGTCTCAAAAAAGAGGGAAAGATCATCACCAACGATCGTAATCAATTAAACTACCTAATGACGCCAAATGGCCTAAAAATGATCAAGGAAGCGCGTTCGCCTAAAACCAACTTCAAAAAGCGTCGTTATCACTAGAAAGATGTTAACTTTAATGCCAATAAGAATATAATAAGGCGGTTATAATTTTAGGAGAGAATATGTACCAAGAACTTCAAAAGGGCTGGATAGAATTAATTGTTGGGCCGATGTTCGCTGGAAAGAGCGAAGAGCTAATACGTCGCGTTAAAACTTTGTCGTATACGAAATTGAAAATCATTGCTTTTAAGCCTGCAATTGATGACCGTTATGATAAGACTGCGATTTCTTCTCATGATGGCGCTAAATACGAGGCTTACGCAATAAAAGAAGCAAAATCCATCATGGAGTTAATCAAAGAAGACACGCAAGTTGTTGCCATTGATGAAATTCAATTCTTTGACATGTCGATAATTTCCATTTGCGAAACTTTAGCAAATAGAGGCATCCGCGTTATTGCAGCCGGCCTTGACCTAGATTTTAGGGGCGAACCATTTGGTCCAATGCCAGAATTGCTAGCAAGGGCCGAATTTGTTACCAAATTATCCGCCGTATGCGTCGTTTGCGGATGCGCAGCAACAAGAACTCAACGTTTAATTAACGGTGAGCCGGCAAGTTACGACGAGCCAATTATTCAGGTTGGAGCAAAAGAAAATTACGAAGCTAGATGTAGAAAACATCACATAGTTAAAAAATAGTGATTGTAGAAAAATGAAAAAGATCCTCAGCAAATCGTAAAATACGATAACTAGGATCTTTTTTCTTTAACGCTCTTTCTTTTTTAATTTGTTAATAACAAGTTTTACCGTTTTTGACATATTGAATCTCCTTTGATGTCAATCTCATCTATAAATATAACGTGCCATGTTCTTTAATCCATTACGTTTGATTAATATAATCAATCTTATTCCACGTATATGTTTGAGAAACACTCATTTTAGAGATCTTTCCATCGCTAAATTCTTCCGAAGTGTAATTTATCGTTTTGGGAAGATAGTTTTCATATACGAAATAATAAGTTTCTTTCCTATTTGTTTTATCAGTGACCTCGTTTATCTTTCCTTCGAATTCAAAAGACGAAGCATTAGATTTTCTGAAACTTAAATCATAAGTTGATGTTTTAATATTTGAAGCAGGCGTTTCATCCTTGTTTATGTATATCCATTTAATGGTTTCAAGAGTCAGAATATTCATCTGCTTAATTGACAAGTCATCAAAACGGAGGCTTTCTAATTCTTTATTGAAATCATTTGAAAACTCTTCTTCACTTC
>CAVKAU010000216.1:0-824 GCA_963654035.1 bacterium
GACCATGGCAAAACATCAATCATCGATGCCATCAGACATACCAATGTCGCTGGCGGAGAAGCAGGTGGAATTTCTCAAGCCATTGGTGCTTATCAAAAAGAAATTCATGGCAAAAAAATCACGATTATCGATACTCCAGGGCACGCCGCTTTTACGGCAATGCGCGCTAGAGGGGCTGATGTAACAGACATCGTCGTTCTTGTTGTCGCTGCTGATGATGGCGTTATGCCTCAAACTATAGAGGCAATAAACCACGCAAAAGCCGCTAACTGTCAAATAATCGTCGCTATTAACAAGATGGACGCTCCTGGCGCAAACCCATTCCGCGTTAAAGAAGAACTTATGCAACATAACATCATCGGCGAAGAATATGGCGGTGATGTCTTAATGGTTGAAACCTCCGCTAAAACCGGCGCTGGCTTAAATGATCTTCTTGAAGCAATTCTCTTAAAATCAGAAATGATGGAGATTAAAGCTAACCCAAACCGTTACGCAATTGGCACTGTTCTTGAAGCGAATCTTGATAAAGGAGAAGGTCCAAAAGCCACTCTCCTTGTTCAAAACGGAACTTTAAATAATTCTGATTACGTCGTTGTTGGAGAAATATATGGAAAAATCCGTCGCATGGTCAATGAATATGGAACGGTTATGAAATCTGCTGGCCCATCAACGCCAGTTTCCGTAACGGGACTTTCAGCCGTGCCTAATGCCGGCGATAGATTCATGGCTTTCCCAACTGAAAAAGAGGCAAAAGATATCGCCGAAAGAAGAGCGCTTGCTAACAAAGCAAAAGCCCAGGCTGGAACATCTGCAATGTCCCTAGA
>CAVKAU010000216.1:834-2140 GCA_963654035.1 bacterium
GTCCCTAGAAGATCTGAATAATCTTGTAAATGCTGGTAATGTTCAAAATATTAACGTTATCATCAAAGCCGATACGGATGGTTCAGCTGAAGCCTTAAAAGCCTCCTTAGAGAAACTTTCGGATGATAAGATCAAAATTAAGGTTGTTGCTGCACAGGCTGGTGCAATTAATGATTCCGATATTTTACTTGCCCAGGCCTCAAATGCCGTTATTTATGCATTTAACATCAGACCTGACGCAAGAATTTCCCAAAAAGCTGCTGAGGCGAAAATCGAAATACGTCCTCACCGCATAATCTATGAATTAATTGATGAAATGACAAATTTGATGAAAGGTATGTATAAATACGAAAAAGTCGAAAATGTCACTGGTCAAGCTGAAGTTCGTCATATTTATAAGATTACCCATGTTGGAACGGTTGCTGGATCTTATGTAACATCAGGTCTTATCAAGCAAAATGAAAAGATTCGTCTTTTAAGAGCGGGCGTTATCGTTTATGAAGGAAAACTTGGCTCCTTAAAACGTTTTAAAGATGACGTTAAAGAAGTTAAGGAAGGCTATGAATGTGGCATCACGATTGAAGGCTATAACGATCTTAAAGAAGGAGACATCATCGAAGGATACGAGATGGTGGAAAAGAAATAATGGCTCAAAGACAAGGTCGTATTAAAGCCCTTATTGCAAGAAATATCTCGGATATTCTCACCTTTGAGCTTAAAAACCCAAATGTTGGCATTCCCTCAGTCAATCTTGTCGAAATGAATTCCGATAACTCCTTGGCTAAAGTTTACGTTTCATTCATTGGCGTGAAAAATCCCGAGAAGCATCTTGAAGAATTAAATCGTTGCAAAGGCTTCGTTCGTTCATCACTTGCTAAAAGAATGGACTTATATAAAGTCCCCCAAATCGTCTTCATTTATGATTCAAGATTCGATGATGAAGAAAGGATGAATGCCTTGCTTAAAAAAGAAGAGCAAGATATTGAAAATGCTAAAAAAGGTTCGTTCTAAACGAGCCTTTTTTATTTTACCTTTCTTATATAACGCAAGCCTTTGATGCTGTAATCCTTCTTTTTTTCAAAAGATGATGAAATTGCTACATCTTTTCTTGCCCCAGTTAGAATAAATGTCGAAGGGATAGATTTCTTTGATATTTCTCTGACTAATTCATCAATTGCTACCTTTTGAGCGATTTTATCTCCATCAAGATTGAAGATTTCATAAAGATGGTTCCTTACTAGACGATAAGAGATTTCACCAACCTTTATATGATTTTTAAGAATAAGGAAATCCTTTTCGTTCTCTT
>CAVKAU010000216.1:2150-3920 GCA_963654035.1 bacterium
CTAAAGGAGTGGTAACCTCTTTTAAAGAATATGCTGGATTTTCTTTGCAAGTGATTTCGCGATAATTGAAAGGCAGCTCAAAATTTTCATAATTTATGAGACAACGTGCGATATTTTTCCTTATTTCTGGATTCTTTTTGTATAAATTCGAAAGGAAGGCTTTTACTTCTTCCCTCTCAGTATGATGATTAGCTGGACAGCCTAAATCGAAAATCGGAAAGTTCTCTTCTTTAGCAAGGCCCCTTAATTCTTTTTCATCGACATCAATAAGCGGGCGAATAAAGGTTATTTTTTCTTTTTCCCAATACATTTTTGGTGTAAAAGTGGAGATTTTTCCTGAATTTATAACGTTCATCGCCAAAGTTTCGACTAAATCATCATGATGATGAGCAAAGGCAATTTTGTTTGCTTTAAGGGATTTTGCCACATCCTTCATCGCAGCTTTTTTCATTCTTGAACATAAAGAGCAAGAAACGTGTTTGCCTTCTTTAGTATGCGATAGCAAAGCAGGATAAACAAAACTCGAATCAACTATTCGCAAAGGAAACCCTAAAGAAGAGCAAAACTCTTCTAAAGAAGAAAAATCGTAGTTTCCTTTAAATCCTAAATCTAATAAAACAGGGAATATTTCGTAGTTTTTCTTAGAAAACTTCCGGTACAAAGATAATGCATATAATAAGCAAAGAGAATCTTTTCCGCCAGACAAGCCAAGAACAATTCTATCCCCATCGTCAATCAGGGAATAATTTATGTCGGCGTTCCTTAGGGAAGATAATATGTTTCTTAAGTAATAATTATTCATCAAACTATTTTAACCGAAATTTCATTTATTTTATAATAAATGCATATGAATGATGGAATTTTAATTATTAATAAAAAAAGCGGACTCACTTCAAGGAATGTCGATAATGCAATCGGACATTTTTATGGAACTAAAAAAGTTGGACATTTAGGGACGCTAGATCCTTTTGCGACTGGCATTCTTGTCATTGGCATAAATAAAGGAACCAAATTTCTCCCCTACCTTGATGATTCAAGAAAGACATATGTCGCTAAGCTTAAACTCGGCACAAAAACATCTACCGGAGATTTAGATGGCGAAGTAATTCAAGAAAAAGATGTAGGAGATATCAAAGAAGAAACCATAAAAACAGTTTTGACTTCATTTCTTGGAGAAGGAGAACAAATACCTCCGATGCATTCAGCGATTAAAATCAATGGAGAACCGCTTTATAAAAAAGCCCATAAAGGAATTGAAATTGAAAGAAAACCACGCAAAATAAATGTTTTCAATTTAAAAATGATTTCTTTTGAAGATGGTATTTTAACGTTTGAAGCAGATGTCTCGAGAGGAACCTACATTCGTGTCCTTGGCGAAGATATCGCCGAAAAACTTGGCACTATTGGCCACCTAATTTCTCTTGAAAGAACAAAACTCGGCTCATTCAAGATCGAAGATGCAATTCCCCTTGAATCATTGCAAGAAGATTCGATTCTCGATCCATCTAGATTTTTAACGTCTTTCGAAACATTTGAGCTTGAAGATGAAGAAGACGTCAAAGCTGTTTATGATGGCGTCATGGTTTATGTCGGAGAAGACCTTGGCGAAAGAATCATCATGCTTAAGGACGGTAAGGCTTTAGCGATTTATAAGAAAGTTCAAGACACATTGACATACAAACCGGAAAGAGGCCTTTTTTGATGAAAAAAATCTTTTTTGAAAAAGGCAATAAAATCCCCTCCTTAGTGGGCGGTTGCTTGCTTCTTGGC
>CAVKAU010000217.1:0-4441 GCA_963654035.1 bacterium
CTCGTAATCTAAGCGGTGAACGATAAACAGCCTTTCGTTCTTTTTCTTTAAATATTCATGAATGTAATGATACAAATTATGCGTGAAAGTACGTTTATCTGTCGTGCGAATGCTAAAAACATTTCTCTCCTTATAAACAACGATTATTTGTTCATCTTCATAAATGATTTGATAAGGCGGTTTTCTCATAAAATTATTATAGATGAGAAATAATTTTTACAAAAGATAATAAAATATACAATCTAACGATATTTATGAAGTAATTGTAAAGAAATATATAACCTATTTTAATAAAAAATTTAGGTAAAATTTTATTTAATGCTTGACATTATTACGTTTAGAACTAATATAAAGTTGTTATTAATAGCAAGAGGGCGATTCCATCCTCGTTTTGCAAAAATACGATTTATTCGTAAGTCAATAAATATGATTTGCAATACTTGAATCATTGAATCTAGGCCTCCCCTCTTATTTAAAGTGGGTCAAGCAGATTTTAAATTAGAAAGGATTTTTTATGCTAAAAATTTTAATGACGGCTTTTTTGTCTTTCACAATAGTAAATGGCAATGCAAATTCCGGAGATGATCCTTATTCTATTTCGCCAACAAATGGTGGTTTAGGACAAACGGATACAACGCTTGGTAGCGGTGGAACTGACGGCTCACCTTATTCTCCAATTGCGATTCCTACAGGACAGTTTGAAGTAAGTTCCTGGCGTGAAGGTTTGATTGGAAGACACCAAATGTCTTCAATTGATTCTTATGAATATGTTGGACTAACTCCAATTAGGATATTCACTAATTGGTATGATGGTGATTTAATTGAAGAATTTTCCTATTCAAGAGAAGTTGAGACTATAACCAGCAATTCTGTATCAACTTCAATAAGCTTGGGATTTGAATGGTCTAGAGCCATTTCCGGGAAGGCTAATATTGCTGGCCTTGAAGTTGGTGAGGAAACAGGACCTACAGTTATACTCACTATAGGAAAAACGACAACATATACTTATACTCAATCAGAAAAAATCACCGTAAATGTGAAAATAAAACACGAATATACAGAAGGCAGATTGTTTGCTGTTTGTTCTGCTGCACACGTTTATAAGCTTAAATGCCAAAAATGGCAATATGATAATTATTGGTGGGGCGATTATGAAGTTAGCAATAGTAGATCTGCATATGAAACATACATTGCTATGGAGCCAAGAACTACGATTGTCTATAAAACTGGGGAGGTTTATGGAAAATGAAAAAAACGAGTTTATTAATGCCTCTAACGTTGCTGGCGTCTATTTCTCTTGGTTTAACTTCATGCATGGATAATGATGCAAACGCTAATTTAGACGACTATGAAATTTTAGAAGTTGGTGAAAAGAAAGATGTGCAGGTGGCTCAATTTGGGAGTCTTTTTTGCACGGCAGTCGTTCAATCTTATGGACAAAAAGAAATAGATGGATACGTCGATCAAAATTCTTTCATTTTTGTTGGGACGAATGTTCTTAACAAAAGGGAAAGCGAACTTTTTGCAAAAAAATATTCCTACACGGCTGATTTTGAAGACAAGGCGACATCTTTCAATGTCGGTCACAGCAAATACACCACTTATTGTAAAAGAGAAAAAAAGGAAGTATCATACGTTAGTTTTAGAGTCGACGAAGAACGTGGCAGCACGTGTTGTCTTGGCTATTTAGCTGATGTCATGGAATATAAGCTAACACCTAAAGATTCCTCAAAAGGTGTCATAACGATTTATGGCTTTACTGGACCATTGTTGCTTACCTTGATCTATTCAAATCTCTAATAAGCATAAAAACCTAATCTCTCTTGTCCAAGCAAGGGAGATTTTATTTTTGAGATATTTAATATAAAATAAAATCATGGAAGAAAAACTTCATCATCGTTTAAAAATCAAAATGAAGGAAAATAATCTTTCAGCACGTCAGCTGTCTTTAAAAACTGGTATCTCTGAGGCGGCTATATCTAAATACCTTAGTGGAGTCAGAACCCCACATATAGAAATAGTTGGAAGACTTGCCGATGCCTTAAATACGACTTCCGATTATCTTCTTGGAATCGAAAAAGAAGAGACCCCGTATGATCAAATTGCCACTAAAATAAAAGAAAACAAGAAATATCTCTCTTCAGAAGAAAAGATGTCATTAATTTTGCTAATAAGCGAAAAATAGGAGGTTTTTTATGAAAGTAACAAACATTGATCTTTATAAGTATTTTGGCTGGGAGAAACCTAACAAATCCGCTAAAGGGATATTGCATGGAATCTTCTTTGATCAAGATAGCGATGAATTCGATAAGAAAAGACTTCATCCAATGATGCTTGTATTTCCAGGTGGAGCATATACACAAATATCGCACCGAGAATCAACTCCGCCATGCCTTGCTTTCTTACGCTATGGATTTAATACATTTTATCTAGAATATTCCGTTGCACCTAAAAACACTTATCCAACTCAATTAGTTGAAGCAATGATGGCCTTTACTTATTTATATAAGAAAGCGAAAGATATGAATTCGGATCCCAATAAGATTGTCGCCTGCGGTTTTTCAGCTGGTGGGCATCTTGCTGGATTGCTTGCAACCGCAAGTAAGGAAGAAAGAGATTTTTTCTATCCGCTTGATAAATGTGGTGCAAAACTTAAAGGAATCATTTATTCCTATCCGGTAGTTAACGAAAATACTGGTTCAAATTCCATTGCCAATCTTTTAGGCGAGCATCATATTAAATCTAATTTCTCTCTTTTAAACCGTTTAGAGGAATATAATCTTCCATCTTTTATTTGGGGCGGGGAAAAAGATGATGTAGTTGAACTAGAAAACAACGGAAAAGCTTTATATGAAGCGATAATCAAAAAGAACGTTCCTGCTGAATTTCTTTCTTTCCCGAATGCCAAGCACGGGTATTCTACGGGGGACGTTAATACATATTCGTTAAAGGATACGGACATAAAAGAAAGAAAAGAAGTAGTTAGCTGGGTTGAAAAATCAGTCGAATTCCTAAATCAAAATGGAGCGATGCTTAATCGCTAACTTTTAGATGCAAAAATATCTTAAACGATTATAATTATATGGCTCGGGACATAGCACAGCTTGGTAGTGCACTTGGTTAGGGACCAAGGGGTCGAGGGTTCAAATCCCTCTGTTCCGACCATTGAAACCATTGGCTTGGCATGTATGCCAAGCCTTTTTGTTTGTTCTTCTAAAGGCTCCTAAATAAAATTCACGGCGGTTTTAGTGGGGGATAATTCAAAGTTAATGAGTTTGCTTGCTTTTTGATTCGTTTAAAAACTTCAAGGCATACTTTTTAGTTTTTCGTAATTTGTGGACAACTAAAATGGATTAAATTATCTACCATTATGGTTAAATATTCAGTTCGTTATTTTAATGCTGAGCCAGTGAGGGCTATATGGGATGATGAAAAAACTTGTTGGTGGTATTCCGCGACTGATTTCATTCACATTTTAATTGAACCAAACTCCCCTAGAAGATATTGGAATAACATGAAGAATAGAAACCCTGAGTTGTCTTCTTTTTGTGGACAACTGAAATTATATTCTTCTGATGGTAAAAAATATAAAACGGATGTAATTAATGAAGAAGGAGTTAGACTGCTTTTGACAATTATCCCATCTAAATACAAAAAGCAGCTTTCTGGCTGGATTATCGGCTTGCTTGATCCGATCGATGAGCAAAGCAAGAAGAAAGCTTATGAGCTATACAAAACTAATTTAATTGAAGAAAAAGAGATAGGCAAAACAATAGCATTGCAGAAAATACATGCTTATTTATTTGAAGGACTTTATGATTTTGCGGGCAAAATAAGAAAAGCGACTATTTCTAAAGGCGGTTTTGTTTTTGCAAATGGAGATTTTTTGCCTGAAACGCTTAAGCAAGTTGAATCGATGCCTCAAGAAAACTTCAATCAAATTGTCGAGAAATATGTCGAGATGAATGTTGCCCACCCCCTTTTTAGAAGGAAATGGACGCGCTACAAGAATTTGGCTTGATATGATATTCATCAAGGAACTTCAAAAATGCACTGATTGGTCTAAAATCAATAAAAATGATTACTTAGATGCCATGAAAGCGAGCCCAACTAGCGACGAATTCCTAAAAGACTTGTTAAAAAACGCGCTTACTAAAGATATCGATAACAAAGAATTATTCATGAAAGGAATAGATGCTTCGTACTATTACGAGGAAGTCAAGCAAACATTTAAATCGGTTAATTCAATCATAAATATGCCCACCATTTTAAATGATCCCAAAGCAGATTAAATCTGCCTAATGTATAATAGTGACAGTGACAAAAAAGATAGTTATGGGGTTTTATTTGAATACACGTTCGGACTTTGCTGGCTCTGTAAACGGCACTATTTATGTTGATAAGACAGAACTAATAAAAACGACAAATAATAACTTTGGCA
>CAVKAU010000218.1:0-2390 GCA_963654035.1 bacterium
CATTCATATCTGTCCATCCCTTGATATATTCCACATTTTTCATTCATGTGTGCCGTTTCATCAAGAACTTTGATTAATGGAAAACCATATTTTTTAGCAAGGGCGAAATCGTTAGGATCGTGAGCTGGAGTGCATTTCATAGCGCCTGTCCCAAAAGAGATATCAACATAAGAGTCGCCCATTAAAGGAAGCTCATCGCCATTTGCCGGGTTAATGACTTTCTTTCCAATTAAATGTTTATATCTGCTATCTTTCGGATTAACGAAAACAGCAGTATCGCCGAACATCGTTTCTGGTCTAGTCGTGGCAACTATGAGACTTTCATTCGTTCCAACGACATCATATTTGAAATAGAAGAATTCACCTTCGTCGTCTTTATGAACTATTTCAATGTTTGATAAAGCCGTTTTTAATTCAGGGTCCCAGTTTGTTATTCTTTCCCCCTGATAAATCAACCCTTCGTTATATAAAGTAACGAAAACGTGCCTTACGGCTTTCGATAATCCTTCATCAAGCGTAAATCTTTCTCTTGAGTAATCCAAAGAAAGGCCCATCTTCTTCCATTGCTGATGAATTGTCGAGGCATATTCATCTTTCCATTCCCAGGCTTTTTTCAAGAAGCCTTCGCGACCAAGATCATAGCGAGAAACGCCTTCTTCTCTAAGTTTCGCTTCGACTTTTGCTTGTGTGGCGATGCCAGCGTGATCCATTCCAGGAAGCCAAAGAACATCGAAGCCTTTCATTCTCTTGTAGCGGGTAATGATATCTTCTAAGGTCGTGTCCATAGCATGGCCAAGATGAAGCTTACCAGTAACGTTTGGCGGAGGTATGACCAATGAGAACGGCGGTTTTGATTTATCTAAACCAGCCTTAAAATAATCTCCGTTGACCCATTTGTCGTATTTGCCTTCTTCGACAATTTTTGGATCATAATGTTTATCTAGCATCTTTTTCCTCCTTAAAAATAAAAAACACGCCAAATCCCTAAATAGGGACGCGGCGCGCGGTACCACCCTAATTCCAAACTAATGATAATTCGGCACTTTAAGCTTTAACGCAGCAAACGGAATTTCTTCTATCCTCAAAAGCGACTCACCGTTACTTGTTGCCGAATTTTCAGCATCTATCGGCTCTCTTGGAACAAGCTTCGCGGATCCCTCTTTGTCAACGGACATTGATTATTATAAAAGAGAGAAAGCCTCTTAACAATCATTAAAACATCAAAGATTGTAAAAAGAGAGATTTATTTCTCTTTCTTCTTTCGTCTGGCCAGCGTGGTTGCCTTTCAAAATGACTTTTTTAGGATTTTGCTTTGATGAAAAGAGAATGTATTTTCCGGTTGCAATAGCGAGATAATCTCCCATTATCGTATCAAAATGATGGTTTTTCTCGCCAACGCCAAAAATCCCGTATTCTTCAACTTCTTTCTTAGTGAGCAATACAAATGATGGGTAATATTTGCTAAAAATGTTCTCGAAATCTTTCTTTTTGTCCTCTTTGATAAAAAAAGAACAATTCCTCCCTTCGATGCTAATGGGTCCCGAAAAACAAGAAATTAAATCATCGTGAATGGCCAAATCTAGATATTCAACGTCAATTAAGCCATGATCAGCCATGCTTATTACTAAAACATCCGGATTTTCCTTAGCAAATTTCTTTAGCATCTTATTCATTTTTCTGAATTCATTCCAAACATGAATGTTTTTCACCCCATAAGAGTGCATCTCATGATCAGGATGAGGAGTGTAAGAATAAAGGAATTCTCCGCCATTTTTAAAGAATTCAGTGGCTTTTTTTGCCATTTGTTTATAATTTTTGGGCGCTTCTTTTCCGCCAAGCGGATAAAGATATTCCAATTTGGCTTTAACGCCTTTTTCTTTTAAATAAGCATCAATCTTTGTTAAAGGACAATATTTATCGAAAAAATGCGAGCCGTCATGGTAAAAGTCAAGCTTTTCGCCAGTCAAATCATTTACATCAGGGAAGACACAAAGGGGAATACCCAATTCTTCAATATATTCAGTCCAACCAAGCCAGCCAGTCTCCATTGGCCATTTAGCCGTCAAAAAAGCATTTGTGGCTGCAACAGTCGTTGGAGGGTTAGTCGAGTTTATCGTTACTTTAGAATGTTTTAGGATATAGGCATTGGTTCTAGGGTATAGTGAGAGATTGAATTTCCCCGCGCCATCAAAAAGAAAAACGCAAATTTTACGATGTCCTTGCAAAAGTTCATCGATTCTTGGATCCGTTTCATGAAAAGGCGAAACGCCATAATGTTTTAAAATCGAAGATGAGAAGCCTACTAAGCTCTCTTTCCTGTTAAATATTTCATTCGATAAATTTTTCATAGCGGTAAATAATAAACGAAAATAAGTGATTTGCCAAAGGAA
>CAVKAU010000219.1:0-4615 GCA_963654035.1 bacterium
ATAAGAAAAGGACAACGCCAGAACAAAATAAAGCACTTAATGCATCAGGGATAGCCTGTAATTCCATCGCACCCATAGCAATATTAGTCGTTAATGTTCTTACTGGCTGAGTTAAGGAAGTAGGTAGTTGAGATGATCCTCCGATAACCATGATAACGGCCATTGTTTCGCCTAAGGCTCTACCGGTTGATAAAACGCATGCGGCAAGGATTCCTCTTTTAGCTGAGGGGACCATGACTTTGAATATTGCCTGCGCTCTTGATGAACCAAGCGATAAAGCACCTTCGTAGAATGCTTTATCAACGGAATTTAGGGCATCTAAAGATACACCAACCATTGTAGGCAAAATCATGATCGAGAGGATTATTGACGCAGCCAATATTCCATAACCAACCCCATTGCTTGAAAGATAATCTCTAATAAATGGAACAACAACGATAAGGCCAAACAAACCATAAATGACAGATGGAATTCCTGCTAAAAGATCAATTAAGGCACGTATGGGCCTTACTAATTTTTTTGGAACGAAAGCGAATAAGGCTATAGCAACGAATAAGCCAAACGCGCATCCAACTAGAGCAGATAAAGCAGTTACATAAACTGTCGCAACAATCATTGGCCAAACGCCATATGATGCAGGTTCTCCTAAAGGGTTCCAAGACATTCCAAACAAGAAATTTCCGATCCCATATCTAAAAAGAAATGGAGAGCCGTAAGCAAAAAGGAAAACAACGATTATTGCAAGCAAGCATAACGAGAAAAAGGCACATAGCAGGAATCCCCACTTTGCGCTTTTTTCTTTAACGTTATTTAATTTTAATCTTTCTGAATCAACCATTATTTGATTAATTGAGACCAAGTCGTGATTGGGCTTTCGGCTTTTGGATTATAAATCGTTGCTAAGTCTGTTTTGGAAATTGATTCGAGTGGATTGTTTTTGTTAACAATGACGGCGATACCATCTTTGCAAACAGTATAAGGAGTGCATGAAGCAGCTTTGCTAGAATTGAATTCTTCGGAAATCATTCCAAATACAGATGTTCCGTTTTCAGCATTGCTATAACCAGTGCCAGATCCTCCGCCAGCAACTTCGATTGTTACTTCGGAATGATATTCATTGTATTTAGCAGCTAATTTGACCATTAATGGTTGTAAGGAGGTTGAACCAGAAATGGTGATTTTCTTTCCGGTATATTCAGCAGTTTTAGCATAAGAAGTCGTGCTGTCATGAATGGCGACATATCCTTCATCGGAAGCTAATTTCTCAGCTTCTTTGGAACCTAAGAATGATAAGTAGTCTTGATAGACTGGTTCGGAAGAGATTGTTGCTTCCTTATAGATGACATTTAAAGGTCTCGAAATTCCATATGTTGCATCTTTGATTGTCGAAGCAGAAGGAACAACGTTATCAACTTTAAGGATTTTGACACTGTCATTTACGTATCCTAAGGAATCATAAGCAATAGCATAGCTATTACCGGAGACTTCAGTCAAAATAGCAGAGGTGCTTGTTTGAACGATAGCACCTGTTGGATCTGCCGCGCCTTTTAAACCTAATATTTCAAGGAAGGCTCCTCTAGTTCCTGATCCAGTCTCTCTAACGAGTACGGAAATGTTTTTAGCGGAGTCAAATTCTTTATTTCCTCCACATGATGCGAGCATGCCACCAAGCATTGTGACACCTAAGATTAATTGAATTCTTTTGTTCATTTTTTTCTCTTTTCTTTCTTTTTGCGATTCTAGTATGAGCCATATAACAAAAGAGAACTACCAACAAGTAGAAACAAGAACGTAACAGAATTGTAAAAACAAAAATAAGGCGAACATATATTCGTTTTTACGTTCGTCTTATCATTCATTTTTACATTTACTGAAAGAAAATCCTTATCTTTTACAATCCTCTTTTAGATTTGCATATGCTTTTTTAACCAATGATTCGACGTTAAAAAGATAGTCTTTTCCTAAATTCGATACATAGAATAAAAATTCAATATTGCCCTCTTTGCTTCCTAGAATGGGCGAATATGAAGCATTTATTACATGAAGTCCATTATTCTTTAAATATAATAAGAAGTCATTGATTGCTTCAATGAGGTATTCTTTCTTTTTAACCACGCCATTTTTATTTAATTTAGATGGACCGACTTCGAATTGAGGTTTGAATAATAGTATTATCTTAAGGTGTCGATTATATTTCTAATCGATATAAAAGAGACGTCACAAACAAAGAAATCAATTTTATCTTTAAATGTTGAATAACTCACATAACGGAAATTTGTGTTCTCCATCACAATAACACGTGGGTCGTTTCTTAATGATGGATGGAGTTGAGCTGTTCCTACGTCTATTGCGTACACTCTTTTTGCTCCATGTTTTAATGAACAGTCGGTGAATCCTCCGGTAGAAGACCCAATATCACATATTATTTTATCTTTGAAATCTAAAGAAAAAACGTCAATGGCCTTTGCAAGTTTATGTCCTCCACGAGAAACAAACTCTAAAACATCATTTTTGATGATTTCGATTTTATCTTCATTAGTAACATCAAAACCATTCTTGCTAACGACCTTGCCGTTCACTTTGATTTTTTGACTTTTGATTAATTGAGATGCCTTGCTTCTCGTTTCAGCACATTTTTGTTCGACAAGAAAAACATCTAGACGCATGTCTTATTTGCCTTCGGTTTCTGCTTCTTTAACAGCTTCTTGGATAGCTTTTCCACCTAAGCCGACAGTTTCATCGACTGGCAAAGAGAAAGCGATTCCTTGAGCGGGAGAATTTAAACCAACTTTTTGATAAATCGCATGAAGAATGCCATCGCGAATGTCTTCGTCGACAATAATCAAAACTAATTCCTTTTCTGGGTGAATGGTAATGCCAAAAGTTGCTTCAGCATCAGGGTTTGCTGTGCCTCTAGCGTTGATTTTTGTTCCCCCTCTAGCGCCGGCCTTTCTTGCCGCATCCATAACAGAATCGGAGAAACCATTGTTGACGATGCAAATAACTAATTCTTTCTTCTCACTCATTGTGCTGCCTCCATATTGGCTAAAAATTGATATACGGCCTTGCCTATTACGCTAGATAAAGAAACCGTAAAGGCGATTCCTTGGCCATTAATTAATTTAAAATATTTATCTTCGTATGCGTTCATGATTGGTTTGACGTAATCAGCATTAACAACGCTCAAAATTACTGCTTTATCAGAATTTGTGTGTAATTGATCTGCTAAAGCTGGAGGTAAGGTGCCCGTGCCAAAGAGAACCATCTGCATGTTGATTTCGTATCCTTTCAAAATATCGAGATAGAAATCTGCTTTATTTCTTGGAACGATAGTGAATAAGACCTTAAGCTTCTTAGGAGCAGTTAAAGGAGCGGAATTCTTTTCCTTTTCGATTTTTGAAACGGCCTTTTCCGTTTTCTCTGCTACCTTTTCTTTTATTTCTTCGATCCTTTCCTTACGGATCTCTCTTTTAATGCGAACGGCCTTTTTTATATTTTCTTTCTTTTCTTCCATAAAAATGCCTCCTCATTTAAAGATAATGATTTCTTCATCGTCAGCGCTAAGAACGCGTTTCGTTCTTGAACGTTCACGAATCTTGTTTTGTATGACTGATTTGAAACCTAAGACTTGAATGGCGATAAGTGGAGTCATAGCAACCATTGCGACAACTCCGAAAGCATCGGCAAGAATATTCTCGGACATTTCACCATATAAAGCGACGCATGCGCCAATGGCCATAGGTAAGATGAAAGAAGAAGTTAATGGGCCAGAAGCAACTCCGCCTGAGTCAAAAGCGATAGCCGTATATACTTTCGGAACAAAGAAAGACAAGGCTAAGGAAATTAAATAACCAGGAATCAAATAATAAAGAATCGAGAAATTGAAGACGATACGAACCATTGATAAACCGATAGAGATACCAACGCCAACGCATAATGCGATTAACATTTGTCTTTTTGAGACACCACCCATAGTTACCTCTTCGACTTGTTTGGTCAAAACTTGAATAGCTGGCTCAGCCAAAACGACTATGAAACCGAGGATGAAGCCTAAAGCAATTAACCATGCTGCGCCTTGGTTGGCAAGCATTCTACCGATTTGATAGCCAGTAGGCATAAAACCAACTGTTGCAGCCGTTAAGAAAACAACCAATCCAACAAGCGTGAAAACTAAGCCCGCGATGATATGGAGAATTTGCTTTAATGGAAGTTTGATAAAAATTAATTCGATGATGAAGAAACACGCCGTAATTAAGCCTAAGGCCAAGGCAACTTCTTTAAATGATTTCCACAATGTTTGCCCAACGGTTTGCAAAATCACCATCCAATCCCCGCTAAGTTGATAATCGGAAGGATTGATTATTTGCTCAGGGACGTTAGTGATAGTCATACTTAAAATAAGGACGACTAAGATAGGCCCGACAGAGGATAAGGCAACTAATCCGAAGGAGTTTTCTTTAGAATTTCTTCCACCAACCGTTTGAGCAACGCCAAGTCCTAAAGCCATAATGAAAGGAACGGTAATTGGCCCGGTCGTAACTCCGCCAGAGTCAAATGCCAAAGCAATGAATTTAGCACCGTTTGGACTAACCATAGCTAAGCATGCAAAGCCAAA
>CAVKAU010000220.1:0-3863 GCA_963654035.1 bacterium
ATTAAACGTCTTTCCGCAATAACTAAGGAAACCGAAGATCTCAAAGAAGAATTAGCAAGGAAGCAAATTCAAATCGATAAGCAACAAGAATCCTTAAAATCCAAAGAAAAAGCACTTTCTTTGCGTGAAGAGCATTTCCTTTCCGATGTTGAGATGAAAAAGAAGAAGATGCTTAATGATTACGAAGAAAAGATCAACGACATCATGCATTCTTTGAATAAAAATGGCGGAACGGTCAAACTCCATGAAGTGATAAATGCTAAAAAAGAGCTTAATGATTTGCAAGAAACCTATTCTGCCGAAACCTTTAATGAAGAACTAAAAGTTGGGGATTACGTGAATGTTCCTTCACTTTTCGTTAGTGGGAGAATCACCTCCTTAAGCGGTAATAAAATGGAAATACGTACCTCCGAGGGCATGTCTTTCCATATAAAAAAGAATCAAGCAATCCATATCGAAGAGCCTCATAAAGAGAAAAAAGAGGTTCTTTCAACGATTTCTATTGATAACATTCCTTTCAAAAAGAGCGTTCCGCTTGAAATAAATTTAATTGGGCAAAGAGCCGAAGAAGCAGAAAGAAACCTCGCTAAATACCTCGATGATTGTTTGCTTAAACATTACAAAAGAGTTCGTGTCATTCATGGCTGGGGAAGCGGAATCCTAAGAAAAGTCGTGCGTAATTATTGCGACAAAAACAAAGAATTCATCGACCATTATGAAGGTGCTGACGGAAATGAAGGAGGGGGAGGAGCAACAATCGTCTTCCTAAAATAAGATGGAACTTACCGAGAAATTAAAGCGCTTAATCTCCCTTTTGCCAGATAAACCAGGCGTTTATTTAATGAAAGACGCATCGGATAAAATAATTTATATCGGAAAGGCCAAAAATCTAAAAAAGCGCGTTTCGCAATATTTCCTTCGCCCTCAAATCGGGAAAGTCGCAGCCATGGTCTCTCATGTTGACCATTTTGATTTCATAATTGTTCATACCGACAAAGAAGCTTTTATTTTGGAAATGAACCTCATCCAAAGCCATCACCCTCGCTATAACATAATGATGATGGATGACTCTCATTATCCGTATATTGCCGTAAAAAAAGACGATGGATCCTTAAAAATAGCTAGAAGATCACTTGATAAGAAATATTTTTATTATGGTCCTTTTCCTAATTCTAAGGACGCTTTTAAAATCATTGATTTGCTCAATAGGATTTATCCGACGAAAAAATGTAAAAACATGCCTAAAAAACCTTGCCTTTATTATCATTTGGGGCAATGTTTAGCGCCATGCATAAACAAAGTAGAACCAGAAAAATATCAAGAATTATACGATAAAATCAAAAGTTTTTTAGATGGAAATACGCAAGAGCTTATAAAGGAATATACTGCAAAAATGAGCGGTGCATCCGAAGCTTTGCGCTTTGAAGATGCCAAAAACTATAAAGACATCATCGATTCAATCAAACGCGTTACGGCAAAACAAGCCGTTGAAGTTCGAAATGATAAAACCAGTCGCGATGTTTTCGCTTATTCGGAAAGAGATTCTTATCTTTCTTTGAGCATTTTGACTTATCGAAGGGGAATTCTTTTAGGAAAAAAAGTTATCGTTGTTCCGCTTTTTGAAGGAGGGGCATCCCAAGCAGTTGAATTAATTGAAGAATATTATCAAAAAAACGACCTTCCAAAAGAAATAATCTGCAACATAGAAGGTATCGAAGAATTAAGCGAACTTTACCCAGAAATAAAAGTGATCTCGCCAAAAGAAGGCAATTTGTATGAACAAATAGATATAGCAAATATCAACGCAAAAGAAGGCCTTGATAGGCATTTTATGTCAGCTAGGTTAAATGATGACAATGATGCCTTGCTTACTGAATTAGGAAATCTTTTAGGAATTAAAACGCCATATAGAATCGAATTATTTGATAATTCCCATCTTCAAGGATCATCTCCTGTCGGGGCGATGGTTTGCTACATAAACGGAGAGCCAATCAAGGAAATGTACCGCAAATTCCATCTTGAAAAAGAAGACGCAGGCGACGACTACCATTCAATGGTTGAGATCGTAAGAAGACGCTATCGCCGCCTAAAAGAAGAAAATGCCGAATATCCTGACTTAATTTTAACCGATGGAGGCTTAACACAAGTTCATGCGACTCTTGAAGCGCTAAATTCAATCAATGTTTCGATTCCAGTTTTCGGTCTTTATAAAAACGACAAGCATCAAACGGAGGGAATAATCGATGATGACGGAGTCGTTTATCCGATTGATAGCAAATCCCCGCTTTTCTTCTTACTTATGCGAATGCAAGATGAAGTTCACCGTTTTGCGATAACCTTCCACAAACAGCAAAGATTAAAAAACATGCACGCTTCGATTTTTGATGGAATAAAGGGCATTGGTGAGAAAAGAAAAGAGGTTCTTAAAAGAAATTATCCGACCATCGATGCATTAAAAAACGCATCCATCGAAGAACTAAGTCAAATCCTTCCGAAAGATGTTGCTGTAGCCCTTTATGAAAAAATTCGCTCTTTTTGATTGTTTTAACTTGTTTAAATTTTAAAAGAGAATTATTATTATTAGCGCTGCGCCCGTAGCTCAGTTGGATAGAGCAACAGCCTTCTAAGCTGTGGGTCAACCGTTCGAGTCGGTTCGGGCGCGCCAATTTACCGCTTTGCTGCGGTTTTTCTTTTACTTTCTACGCTATAATATTAAGGATATGTATATGAAAAACGGAATTATTTTTGATTTAGATGGAACCCTTTGGGATTCTTCGAAAGAAGTTGTAGATTCTTGGAATGAAGTTCTTAAAACCTACAAAAACGGCGAATTTGTCATCACTCTTGAAATGATGCAAGGGGCAATGGGTTTGCCAATGCTTGATATCGGAAGGAAATTATGGCCATCTTTAGAAGAAAAAGAAATGTCGTCCTTACTTCTTAGATGCATGGCCTATGAGAACGAATATCTTCTTTCTCATCCAGGAAAACTATATCCGGAAATTCCTGAAACATTAGCTAAATTAAAGGAAAAATATTCCCTTTTCATCGTTTCTAACGCTCAAAAAGGTTACATTGAGGCGTTTTTAGAAGGAACAAAGATGGAAAAGTATTTTCTTGACCATCTTTGCTGGGGCGATACTTTAGCAAGCAAAGACGTGACGATCAGAAAAATCATTGAAAAACATTCATTAGAAAAAGCCGTTTACGTTGGGGATACGCTCGGCGATGAGATCGCAACAAGAAAAGCAAATCTTCCTTTTGTGCATGCTGCATATGGCTTTGGAGAAGCAAAAAATCCTGACGCCTCTTTGAAAGAATTCGCCTCCCTTCCTTCGATTGTTGATTCTATTTTTAATCAATAAGTGTGTAATAATCGAGATTTGGCATTGAGATGTCACATTTATTCCATGATACAGTGGCACTATAAAAGGTGTCGTTTTCCATATCTTCTTGATATCCAGAGACAAACCAATTGTCGCTAAATTCGCAAGTATATTTCATTTTTTCATTGCTTGCTTCGACTTTTACGGAACTTTCGTTGAAAGAAGAACAAACATCTTCGATTTCACCTTCCATTGAAGAAAGATAAGTGTAAAATTCTTTGGCCATCCTTGCATAAAGACGTTGCTTTTCCGAAATGTCGTCTTGAGCGAAACTATCCCAGTTTTCCAAAGATCTTTCGCTTTCTTCACGATAACGTTTGACAATAGTCTTTTCCTTTTCTTTGTAATTTATGTAATTGCAAGCCACGTTTTTCTTATCTGTGACATAAGTCCAGTTTTCACGAATATACGGCTCATCATTATAAGTGCCTTTTATTCTAAAATAAGAGTAGTGGTCATCTTGGTTTATCTCTCGAT
>CAVKAU010000221.1:0-4211 GCA_963654035.1 bacterium
CCTATAGCACTGTCAACTACTATAAATCTAGCTGGTTTAGCTCTGGTGAATGGTCTGCAACTAAAACTAGCGACTTCAATGATTACTACCTCTGTTTCTTAGAAGCTGACCAAAAAACAATTCTTGGCGATCTTAAAAAGACCGTCGTTGAAAAGGTCGGTGCAGAAAATGCCAAAGGCGATAAGTGGAACAGACACTTCAAAGGTCATAGAAGCGTAAGCGATAATAAACAAACTAAAATTGTTATCGACAAATAAAGAAATAAGTGCTCATTCAAATAAGAGTGGGCACTTTTTCATTTCATTAATGCGATCAATAGCTTAAATGCATGAAAAGAAAAGGTTGTAGCTAACCTTCTATGTCAAGTTTATTTCATTTCTTTATAAGCCAGTTGCATTTTAAACGCATCGCTTGAAAAACAATAAGAATCGTCATTTGTTTTTCCATAACGCATCATAATTGTTTCTCCAAGCTTAATTTCATGGAGATATTCGATATCTATCACGCTTAATTCGTGTGTTTTCAAGAAAGATAATGGTATTTCATCTTCTGCCACATCTAAATAGGACGTGTTGTTCATATGCCCATTTAAATCAGAATATGAATACGTCGCTTTGATTTCAGTTTCTTCTTTTAATGAAGAATCATTAATTTTATGCAAAGGAATATTAAATTCCCTGCCATTAGATAAATCAGGAATCAAGATTTGATGATCGGTTGGATTAACCATTTTTCTATTATTAGCATCTATAAGCGCCCAAATGGCTTCGCCAACAATTATCGTTTCGCCTTTTTCGTCTTTTATTTCATAAGAGCGAGGAAAAAGAACATGCATCGTTTTACTAGGATACGTCGATACGTATATTTTTTCATCGTATTTTGGCATCCGCTTCATTTCGATATGTTGTTTAGCAACAACCCAAAGAAGGCCTTTATCAAGCGTGCGTTCCCTTGGACAACCAAGGTTTTCGGTATGCTCAATCGAAATTTCTTGCAAAATCGTTAATAAAGCCGATGATCTTAGATAAAGAAAAGGCGTTACTTGTGAGGCCTTTATTTTTATCAATTTCGAAAAATCACTCATAAAAGTCACTTCTTTTTTGCTAATTCTTCTTCAACAGCGTCAATTGCATCAGCTAAAGTCACTAGTTTTGACCACTTCTTTTCAGGAACGTTTATGCCAAAAGATGATTCTACTTTTGTCATAACGTAAATGAAACGCATTGAATCAAGCGCGGCATCAGTATTAATCACGCTATCCTCGCTTAATTCTTTTCCTTCCCATTCATCAAGGTTTTCTTTAAGAATTTTGATTATCGTTTCTTTTATTTCTTCGCGTTTCATATCTATTCCTCATCCATTTTTTCTAATTGATAACGTTTTATTTTTCCTGTGCTTGTTCTTGGCAAAGGAGTTTTTAGCATTTTTATTTTACTTATTCTTTGACCCCTTGGCTTTTCTTTGTTAAATTCTTTGACCTTTTCTTCAATAGGCGTTTGTTTCTTCTCATCGTAAATGAACAATGTTATTGTGTTGTTTATTAAGGCTATCCCTAGATCAAGTCCCAGAAGATATTTGCTTATTTCTTGTTCATACTCAGGGCAATATATCTTAGTTCCATCATTCAAAACAATGATGTCTTTCTTCCTTCCTAAAAGATGGAGGAAACCTTTTCCATCTATTTCCCCTAAATCTCCCGTATGCAAATAATTATCGATGATTGCTTTGTTAGTATCTTCTTCGTTTTTATAATACCCCTTCATCAAACAAGTATCTGAAGAAATAAGGATTTCTCCGTCGGAGGCTATTTCAATCTTATCATCCGGGCAAATTGTCATTAAGAAAGGGTCATCGCCGATTGAAAGAGCGACACCTGAGCTTGTTTCAGTTAAACCATAGCCAAAAGACACACGAATATTGCTCTCTTTAATAATATTGATTGTCTTTTCTTCAATTGGCCCCGCGCCAATCAAAACAAGTTTAAGCTCTTGATTGAATAATTTTTTATAAGCCATGAAAGTGGCAATCTGAGGAACGAGGGAGATGGCTGTTGGTTTAAAATAAGAACAATCATCAATCATATGACGCAAGCCTCTACTTAAAGCGACCCCAGCGCCAAAGGAAAGGCCCCATAAAAGTGAACAAACAAAGCCAAAAACGTGACTTAGTGGCAATAAGGAAAGAAGAATGTCATTTTCGTTTAATGCTAAAAGGCTTCCGCCATTATATGCGGAAGCACATAATGATTCCTCCGATAAAACTACTGCTTTATTAGAAGATGTCGTCCCTGAAGTAAAGAAAAGAATGTTTCCATTTCTCTCAATATTCGTTTTATGGCATGAATCAGATAATAAATCAACCAATTCTTCCTTTCCTATAAGATAATCAACGTCTGCTGCGACGATTTGCTTTTTTAACAAACCAACATCATCTAAAGGATTAAGCAAAACGATTTGCTTTTTCGCCTTAGCGTAAGCGAAAATCGCAACAATGGTTTCAACGTTATTCTCACAAAGAATTCCGATAGAGGTTTTATCTTTAAGAGGATAGGCATCAATTAATTGAATCAATTCTTTATAGGAAATACATTTCTTAGTTCCATTATCATCATAAATGATAGCCACTGCCTCTTTTCTTTGATCATTTAATAAATCAAAGAACGTTTTGTAACGTTTCGCTTTCTTTTCCATATTCTTATTATAACCTAATATATTTAATAAAAAATCAAAAAAGTATCGGTAAAACGCTAATAATTAAATATATCACTAGAATTTTACCGATTTCATTCTATAATAATGGAAATCCAAATAAAAAGGAGAAAAAATATGGACAAAAATATTCGCATCGCGATTATTGGCGGCGGCCCAGCCGGTTTAGGCGCAGCAATGTATCTTGAGAAAAAAGGTTACACCAACTACGTCATTTACGAAAAGACGGACCATGTGGGTGGGAAATGTCACTCACCAGTACATAACGGCAAACGCTATGAAATGGGCGCTATCATGGGCGCTCCAACCTATTATGCTATCAAAGACATCGAAGATTTTGCCGGTGTCAAGCATGAAGGACCAGCCCTTGTTCGTGGCTATATCTATCCAGATGGTAGACCAGATCATCGCTGGGACACAGCTGATGCAATGAAGAATCCTGCCAAATATTTCTTCAAGCATCCTATTTCCGCTATTCATCTTAAGAAATTAGCCAAGCAATTAAAGAAATTTGGCGAAATACTCGAAAAAGATTACAAAGGATATGACGTTACAGGTCATATCGGCGTTGCCGATGGGAGGTATGAAGGTTTTGCCGTTACTCCAGGTCGTGAACCGGTAAAAGGCGTTAACCCAAAACTTAAAGACCTTTCCATGCCATTCAAAGATTTCTGCGAAAAGGTTGGTTGCCCCCTTGTTCAAGAAGTTTGGGTTCAGCCATACACTTCATTTGGCTATGGATATTTCGATGAAATCCCAGCGGCTTATGTTTTGAAATATCTTGATTTCAGAACAATGATGGATTTTGTTTCCCTCCACCTCTTCACTTGGAAAGACGGAACTCAATCTATCTATGAGGCCCTTAATTCCAAATTAAAACATCAAGCTACTCTTAAGGCTGATATCACAAAAGTCGTTCGTGATGATAAAAAGATCACAATCACAGTTAATGGCAAAGAAGAAGTCTTTGATAAGATGATAATCACTGCTCCTCTCCAAGTTGCCACCGAGAAGAACCCATTAGATAATCCAATTGCCAAATCTCTTGATACATGGCTCGATGTCAAAGATGATGAGAAAGCACTCTTCTCCAAGATTGATTATGAACGTTATGACACAATGGCTCTTTTGATCGAAAAGGGAAAATATCCAAAGATTTCCAATTACATTGTCGATAATATGGAACCAGATAGAATGGGTCATTTGATGATTTATTATCATCGCTGGAAAGACGAACCGGATCAACCAATCACTACTTATGTCTTACGTCACCATAAGACAAACAATGGAGGAAAAGAACTTCCTTACGAAGAGACGAAGAAAGTCGTTCTTAAAGATATGGCAACAGTTGACGTTCCAGGAGATAAGAATGTTGGAAAGAACAAAGATGGCGTCATCTATGAATTCCAAACATATTATTTCCCACATATCTATTCAGAAGACTATGCAGCAGGCTGGTATGACAAGGTTGAAGCCATGCAAGGCAAATACAACACCTACTAT
>CAVKAU010000222.1:0-7016 GCA_963654035.1 bacterium
ATAACAATTTAAATGATTTTAAGTGGGAAATAACATAGATAATGCGATTTTTGATGAGATCAAACACATTGCATGATCAAATTGACTTTATCAGAAACAGCATTTTGTAAATGCCTATTCATAAAAGAAAAACGCTCTTGAGTCTCAAGAGCGTTATATCTATTAATAAGTTATTTAGCAACTTGGGTAAATTCCATTGTCGAAGAGTCTGAGTCACATTCCATGGTTATGCCAAGCGACCACGTTTTAGCGGTTTTATTATAGAAGCCAGAAATTCTTCCCTCATCCCATTTTTTCCAAGTTGAAGAGTAATCATCAAATTCAAATTCATTTCCAACAAGTTCCCAAGAGAATGTATCTTCTATAGATGCATCACCATTTGTAAATTCCTGAGTTCTAGTACATGTGCCATCACTTGAAAAAGTAAGATAAACGATGTAACCATATACTTTCTTGTCGGTGCAAACAAATGTGTTTTTAGTTAAAACAGTCACAAAGTTGGTTTTAGAATTAATGATGTAGAATGTCTTTTCAACTTTTATTGATGAGTCTTTTGCTGAAGCAATCGTGATCGTTACTTCGCCCGCTGTAAGGGCCGTTATTGCAAATTCTCCGCTGCTTGTAACTTCTACTGTGGCTTTCTTATCATTTGAGGAAGAGATAGTTACTTCTTCGCTGATGGCCTTGCTTGGTGTCGTTGTATAACGGAATGTATATGTTTGGCCAGTAATCATGCTTGTATCTTTGTTTCCAACAACGGCAGAGAAGTTGATTGATTCAATGGCGATTTCCTTAACGATTAATCCTTCATATGTAATTGTCTTTAAATAATACGCGCCTGTATCTTCTCTTTTTGCGTAATAGCAGAAAGTAAGGTCGACAGTTCCAGCGCCTTGGACTTCAAAATGGTCTTGTCCGTTGTATGTTTCAATTTTAACGACATCTTCATTCGATGAAGCGTAAGGGGTTAGCTCTGTGTAAATCGTTTTAGCAGGAAGATATTCATCTGCGTAGCCATAAATCGTTGATGTTGTGGCAGAGACCGTTTTATCTTCACCAACATCATTGACCTTCCAGTTAACGTCTTTGGCTTGAAGTTTCAATTTAGTGACATCAGTCAAGAAATAGTCATCAACATTAATTACATCATCGCCAAATTCGTCTGTTTTCGTGCCATAGGTGATTGAACCAGATTCTTTGACGATGCTATAAGCAGAATCTGAGGCATCACCTTTTCTTGTATATGTTAGCTTACTTGAAGTCTCATAGGAGAGAAGTCTTGTTTTCTCGCTATTCATCGTATAGCTAACTTCAAGATCTCCTCTGACTGTTTGACCATCTGAGTCATAAGAATAGCTGCAGGTAAGGTGATAATAGATATCGCCATTGTCTTTAGTGACTGGAGTGATCTTATTTACGCCTGTTTGAGAAACATAAGCACTTCCAAGGATATCGCCGGCAATAAAGTTATAAAGCTTAGATGTGAGGTTTGCTGCTGCGTTAAGTTGGAAATCAGAACTTAAGATATATTGAGAAGAAGAAAGACCGCTAGCTTCGGCATCTGCCGCTGAATCGACAATGAATAATTTTGAAGCGGAGTCTTGATATGCTTCAGGGTTGTTCCATGGTTTGTCATAGTCGGTGATTTTGACAAACATATCAAATTCGTTTGTTTTTGTTGAATCTTTTTCATCTTCATAAACATCAGTGACTTTTGTGGCAATTGTTTTGAAAGTGTCAGATGCGATAGTTTTTCCATCAACAGTGCGGGTATAGGTACCAGATGATGTTGTTGAACCATCAAGATAATTCGTATATGTTTGAGTAATGTTGTTATTTACAGATGTGCCACCATCAAGCAAGTTATACTGAACTGATGCGGCGTTATTAAGTTCTTCTTTTTGAAGTTTGCCAATCTCGCTTAAGGCATCTTCAAGAGAAATTGATTTATCTTCTTCTTCACTAGAAGAGGAGCTTGATGAGGAGCCTTCACTAGAAGATTGATCCTCGCTTGAAGAATCCTCGCTTGAAGAATGGTCTTCACTCGAAGAATGATCTTCACTTGTTGAATCTTCGCTTTCGCTAGAATTTTCTTCGGATGATGATTCCGAAGATGAGGACGTGTTGGTAGAAGAGCTAGTTGAAGTCTCATTTGAGGAGCTTCCCTTCCATTCGCTTGAAGAGTTAATGACATCTCCGCATCCAGCTAATAATAGAGCTAATGAGAGAATACCAACTAATTTCGTTTTTTTCATATTTATTATTTCCTCCTATCGGAACCGCTTAATTTACCAATTAAGTCTTCGGCATTATATCACAAAAATAAAATATAGTTTCTAGTTGTTTTTAGGCATTTGGAAGCCTTTGGTAATTTGAAAATATTAAGTAAAAGAAAAGCAACATCGGAATGCTGTTCTCGATGTTGCTTATAGTTCGATATATTCAATTTTTGAATCGTGCTTTAGGGACTTGCTGTTATAGGAAATGCCTAGCAATAAAACTTTTCCTTTGTATCCTTTGAAAACATCGGAATAGTCTCTGTCTTTTATTTGAGCGATGGCTCTTTCGGGAGAATCGTCAACTTTAAGTTCTATGACCATTGGAATATGAGTTCCATCTCTAGGCGTATATGTTAAATCAGCCCTTCCTAGGGAAGATGTGTCTTCTTTTCTTAAATAATACCAGTTATTAATGCTGTAATAGGAGATAGCGACAACCATCCCTAGAACATCCTCTTTGTTTTTGTTGAACATAGAAGAGAGTTCTTTGTGATTGATATCTAACGTCTCATTGACGAAAAAAACATTACCTTTGATGGTCTCTTCATAAAGTTTTTTCGAATTAGAGATTGGATTATAAATTTCATTCCAGTTTAATTTTTTCAACGCGCTTTCGAATTCTTTTGAAATCTCATAATTCGGGATATAACAAGTTTCTTCGTCTTCCTTATAAGCCAGATAGCCAAGGTGAATAAGGATGGTTAAGGCAGAATCTTGAGAATCAACTTTTGTTAGATCGTTATCGAAAAGCGAAACGTCTACTGGAATTTCTTCTCCACTAAGCATTTTAGTTATGGCCGCTTTAAGCGCTCCGTTATCGTAATTCATGTAATTTGTTACAGATTCTAAAGCACTTGTCGAAGTCCAATAATCGCCAAATTTCCCTGTTTCAGCTGCTTTTGTAACGCTGCGAGGATTGTATATTTCCTTGCCTTCAAGTCTGTAGCCGTCATACCATTTTTTCATCGTGTTGAAATCGGCGTTGTGCTTAGAGCAAAGCTCTTTTGTTTCTTCTTCAGTGAAACCAAAATATTCTGAAAGACCTTGAGGATCGAGCATGTTATATTCTTCAAACATGTTCAAAGCCGATTCGGTGCTATATCTCTTAATTGGAAGTATTCCCGTCATATAGACAAGATCAAAGCAAGAAGCTACGTCACTAGATTTAAACAAGCTTCTAAGGAGCATTATGTATTCATCGCAAAGAGGGGAATTAGGTTCTTCTCTAAAAATTACATCCCACTCATCGATGAGAAAAACGAAACGCTCGCCAAGAAGATCATTTACGCGCTCTATCGCATTAGCTAGATTAGTGTCTCTTTCCTTGATGATATTTGGCCACTTATCTTTCAATTCGTCGATAAGGTCAAATGTGAGGTTAGCTAAGAAGTTTTGGCCATACTTTGAATAGGCACTCGCCATATCAATCCATATCACATTATGCTTATTCAAATGAGACAAGTACGTTTCGTCCTTCGATATCTTCAATTTATCAAAAAGATCTTTTGAGTTACTGCCTTTCGAATAATAGGCGTTGAGCATAGAAAGAGCCATCGTCTTGCCAAATCTTCTAGGGCGGGTCACGCACATAAATTTGTTAGAAGGTTTGTCGAAATTAAGATTTGTTATTTTTATCAATTCGGTTTTATCAACGTAAATATTGTCGTTAACAAAACTTTCAAAATTAGATTTTTTGTTCAAATAAAATCCCATATGCACCAACCTCCTATTCTTATTATTATGATATAGCAAAGAATGGGATTTATCCATCTAACAATAACTAGTAAACGATGACAAACGAACAAGAGCTTTTTCTTAATGCACGATACTGATTATCCATTTATTGTCTTTTCATCAAAATTAAAGAAACTAAAAAATAATTAAAGCGTGCTTTTTTCTTTTAAACGTATATAATTGCGACGTTATGAAAAAGAAATTATTAATGCTTTTAGCATCAAGCATGTTGCTCGGTGCATGTACCCAAAATACGAATTCGTCATCAGAAGAGAATCAATCGACTAGTGAAAACTCATCTAGTTCAATCGAAGAATCCTCATCCAGCGAAGAATCAAGCTCAAGCGAAGAATCTTCAATGGAAGAATACCACATTGACCAACGCATGATTGGAAGATGGTATATAAACTCTTCAAATACCGGCATTTTGCCAATAAACGGCATTTTCGATGTTGCGGAAAATGATACTTTGGCAATTGGCGAACGCATTTTAACTTTATCTGGCAAATATGATGGGCTTGAAGGCACATACAAATTTGTTTATGAGACTATCGTATTTATCGTTTCTTATGATGAAAGCCACGATTATCTCGATTGGGGTTATCAAAATGGCAATTCTGCAGACTTCGGATTTGCCGCAAAAACACCTGTTGAAGATTCTAAGTACGATTATGAAGGCGACACTTTCCCAATGGAAATGTCAAAAGAATATCTTGGAACAACACTAGATCTACCGGCTTTAAGTTTCGATGCAACTTCTTATGCCGTTCAATTGTTTGAATCGTCTTTATATAACGTTAAATGTGCGGATATTGTCTGTTTCGGAGCCACAACAGCTAAAACAGCCAATTATTTAACTACCCTATTAGAAAACAATTACAAGTTCTTCTACACAAGCGGCGGTGAAAACGTTACCTATGTGGAAAATACTAAAATTAGCGAAGGAACATTCTATATAGGTTATGATTCTGCTAAAACGTATGCTCTAAGAATCATCTTCTTTTCGGGAGATACCAAAGCAGAAAATGAGATGCATATCTTCCTATATAATTACAGCGATAAAATTGTAGGAATATCAGAAGAAACAGGAAATTCAGGGGAATCTTTATGAAAAAAACATTATTACCTTTATTAGCATCTATTTTATTGCTTGCCTCATGTGCAGAAGAAACCGCTTCTTCTAGTAACGAAGCATCATCCGAGGAAGCAGCGACTTCATCATCGGAAGAAACATCATCATCTGAAAGTTCTTCATCGGAAGAAAATGAAAACTACAAGTTGCTTCGTCAATTAGAAAACAAACTTCTATCTTTAGAAGGAAACGTTAACAAAACGAATACGACAATGAACAGAGTCGTAACTCAATCCAGCTCAATTAGCCTTAGTGTTAAAGATGTTACTGAAACAAAAAGGTACGCTCATTCAACATCTAAATTTGTTGTTGAAACTAAAGGGACTACTGCTTATGAAGGTGAAGCTGCTAGCGGCTACACAAAGCAAATCTACGACAATGGCAAGTATTTCTACCAGATAACGAAATATGATGACCAATCTCCTCAATCAAGCAGAATTAAATTCTCAGAAGACAATGTTGAAAGTATCTATGATATCGGTCCTGCTCAAAGTCAAATAACCGATTTTGAAAATATCATCTCCTACGAGCAATCTTACATAAATCAAGATAAAGCAGATTACTTTGAATGGACGTTTGACAATCTTGAAGGAATCGAAGAGGACGAATACCTCAAATATTCATACACGGTCAGCCTATATGAAGATATTGAAGGTAAAAAAGCCTTATCGCAAAAAACCGAATACGAAAACAAATTTACCATTAAAAATGATTTGATCGTTCAATTAGATCAAAAATGCAAAATAACATTAGTTACTGGTGGAATAACAGAACTTGCTAATACCGTAGAAGTTAACCTAACTACTACTTATTCTCAAGGGGAATACGAAGAATTCACTGGAACTTTACTAAGCACAAAATAACAGGCTTTAAGGTCTGTTTTTTTGTTTATCAAATACACTTTCTGGGCTTTTATTTTGATAATTTCTAAAGCTTTTTGCCGCAAAACGCAATCGATTGGTTTAAGTTTATTTATCCGAAAAAGCAAAAATCCACATATCATCGAAACAATTTGACATTTATCACACTTTTTTGTGGTGTTTTCCAGTGTTTGAACACACTTTTTTGTTATGGTTTTTGACGTTTGAACACACTTTTTTGTTATTTTTCGGCTTCTGTTCCCGAAAGGAAATCAGTTATCGCGTCATCAAAATTAATAACGATATGCACCTTTTTCCCATACCTGTCTCCAATGAATTTAGAAAGTTCATCCTTAATTTGCTTACGATCTTTTTCGCTGTCTCTTCCATCTGGCAAAATCATATCGAAAATCAAGTTCACATTTTCTTTTCCGGAAACGATTCTAAAATCGTGGAAATGGATTTGCTTATCTCTCTTGGCGATAAATTCTTCAACGAGCGTTTTATATCTTTCAGTATCTGGATCGTCTTTTAATATAGGGTCCATATGAACGGTGAGATTTATGTTTAGAAGAGAATGTGCTTCTTTTTCTAGCATGTCGCATAATTCATGAGAAGCCATTACGTCGTTTTTAGCGTCTACTTCAACATGGATAACGCCATAAATCAATTGGCCATAGCTATGCAAAGAAAGGTCATGGAGGCCAAGAACTCCTTTATGTTTCAACAATAAATTTACCAATGATTGGATTAATTCTTCTGAAGGTTTTTCCCCAAGTAAGGAATTTGCGGCTTCTTTGATAATGCCAATTCCTGAAATGATAACTAGAACAGCAACAAAAAGGGTAAAGAAACAATCGACATCGTATTTAGTGAAATAAGAAATAAGAATTCCAACGATTACTAAGCTTGTCGATATGCAATCGTTGAGGGCATCCTTTCCTAATGCCTTTAATTGTTGGGAATTGATGGCTTTTCCATAAGAAAAGTAGATAGATGATTGAGTTATCT
>CAVKAU010000223.1:0-5166 GCA_963654035.1 bacterium
GAATAACTCTAGATATCTTTGCGTCATAAAAGAACCCATTGAATGCCCCATAAGGTAAGTAGGAAGGTTGGTTTCCTTCTTAAGCATTTCGACGGTTTCATGAGCAGCGGTGACATTAGAATCAAACGCACCAGGGAACCACTTTTGTTGATCTTCAACGCGCGGAGCGTTTTGACCTTGTCCAACAGCATCCAACACATAGACAGTAATGTCAAACCCGTTAAGATACTTTGCTAAATCATCATAACGTTCTGAATGCTCTTGCATCCCGGTCATAAGGACAAGATTAGCTTTTGCTCCTTCAACAACCCAGCAATTGCCTTTATGTTCTCTGTTTCCAACCTTAACACCAAATACTTTCATAATTAACTCCACTATTTATTAAGTCTTATTAATAGAGATTATACAACAACTCCAAAAACAAAACATCGCCAACTAAAAATCAATTCTCAAAAATTGTGTATAGCGTTTGTATATTCTTTTTATGTTTTTATTATTGTTTGTATAGCGTTTTACTAGTATATTTATAGTTGTAGAGGCGATTCTATGGAAAAAACAATAATTACAGTGCGAATTGATGACAATCTTAAAAACGATGCTCAGAAGCTTTTTAATGACATTGGGATGTCAATGAGTACGGCAATTAACATATTTTTGAAGCAATGCGTTAAAGAAGGCAAGATACCATTTGAGCTTGCTGGAAAGCCTAAAACCTCAAATGCCGGTAGAAAAATCAAGCCTTTGCATAGTTAAAATAAAAAAGCAGGTGTAAATATCGATTACATCTGCTTTTTTTATAATTTTATAAAGAATGCGTTTTTGACTATTTTATGCCTTCAGGATTCTTTGTTTGGAAGTTATAAGCATCTCTGCAGGCATCTTCAATGCTATATTTTGCTTTCCAGTGAAGTTCATTTGTTGCTTTAGTGCAATCAGCATAGTTTTCTGCAACATCACCAGCACGCCTTCCAACGATTTCATAAGGAATCTTGACGTTATTAGCTTTTTCATAAGCATGGACAAGTTCAAGAACCGATGTTCCTTTGCCCGTTCCAAGGTTATATACGACATAACCTGGATTTTCTTCGAGTTTTTTCAATGCAGCAACATGACCATTGGCTAAATCAACAACGTGGATATAGTCACGAACACCAGTTCCATCAACAGTTGGATAATCATCACCAAATATTCTTAAACATTTAAGCTTTCCTATTGCAACTTGGGAAACGTATGGTAATAAATTGTTAGGAATACCATTTGGATCTTCACCTAATAATCCCGATGGATGGCCACCAATTGGGTTAAAGTAGCGAAGAATTCCGACATTCAAACTTGGATATGCAAATTGAATATCCTTAAGAATTCTTTCGATCATTACTTTGGTTTCACCATAAGGATTTGTGGCTTCAGCCACTGGATCAGACTCATATAAAGGTACGCGCGTAGGAACACCATAAACGGTGGCACTAGAGGAGAAGATAATATTGTTTACATCATACTTCTTCATGAGTTTAGCGATGACAATCAATGTCTCAAGGTTATTTTCATAATATTCGATTGGCTTTGCAACTGATTCTCCGACAGCCTTATACCCAGCAAAATGAATGACAGCATCAATTTTGTTTTCATTAAAAACTTTTTCTGTCTCAACTTCATTTTTGCAGTCAATTTGATAGAATTTCGGTTTAATTCCAGTGATTGTTTCGATTCTGTCTAAAACTGCTAATTTAGCATTATAAAGATCGTCAACGATAACTGGTTCATAGCCATTTTCAATTAGGCAGATAACAGTTTCACTTCCAATGAAGCCTAATCCACCCGTAACCAAGATCTTTTTCATTTCTTTTCATTCCTCTTTTCTTTTTTATTGGCTTTTCGAGCTTTTTTTTCAGCTTTCTTTTGCTGATGTTTGCTTACTGATTCTTCTTTCTTTTTAGCTTCTTTTTCTTTTTCATCAGATTTCTTGCATTCTTCTAAATAACGATATAAAGCCTGCGCAATAGATTGATAGACGCTCGCTTGAATAGACATTCTAAAGGCAATTAAGCCAATTGAATCATCGAAATATCTTTCAGCTTTTTCTTGATCAACAATTTTTTCTTTTTCGAAAGTTTCTTCGAATCTATCTACTCTTTTCTTTGCTCTTCCTGCAACATCGCTAAAAACGTCACGCGACATAGATTTAAAAAATCTATACAAAACCGCTTTATCGCTGGTGACATCATTATCCATGCTTATTATAAGGGATAAATCATTCATATTAACGACATTTTTAAGAAGAGATATTGCCAAAAGATATCCAAGATGATCAACGTTGTATTTCTTCTTATCCGGTTCGGCGATAATTTTAGCTTTTACATAGTTGTTAACCATGAAAGAGGTTAGTTTTTGCTTATCAGATATAGATAAAGGCTCGAGAATAGAATTAACGTATGAAACCACCTGTTCCATATATAAAGGAACAGTCGGAAGGTGATCATAGGTTGGAAGTTCGAAACTTTCAGCCTTGTTCAAATAATCTTTTAATTTAGCTAATTCTTCAGCGTTCATCTTTTATTTAATTCCTGATTTAATATCTTCGAAACCTCTGCTGGATTTACTTTTCCACGGCTTGCTTTCATAATTTGTCCAACTAGGAAGCCAAGAACTCTTTGATTTCCGGCCTTATAGTCGTTAATGGATTGAGGGTTCTTATCGAGAACTTCATTAACAAAAGCAAGAATTGTTCCAGAATCAGATACTTGAGCGACGATATTTAAGGCTTTTTTTGCTTCTTCTGGAGAACATCCATCGGCAAGCACTTTATTTAAAATATCAACGCATTGTTTGTGAGTAAGTCCGCCTTTTTCTTGGAAGGAGACTATTTCTCCTAAAGTTTCAGGAGCTAATTTTAATTCGTCGATTGTAATTTCTTCTTTATTTAAATAAGTATTAATTTCAACGATTAAATAATTTGCAAGATTCTTTGCGTTAGTAACCTTTCCTAGGCCATCTTCAAAATATTTTGCCATCCTAGGATTAGATAAGATAACGTTCGCATCATTCTCTGAAAGTCCTGCTTTAAGATATCTTTCTTTCTTTGAATCATACAATTCGGGGCAGGTTTCGATAGAGTTTTTTACAAATTCATCAGATAAATGTATAGGGGTGATGTTAGGTTCGCAGAAATATTTATAATCCACGGCGTCGGTCTTAACGCGCATCAAAACAGTGCGTCCACTCGCTTCATCCCAACGTCTTGTTTCTTGTTGAATTTTAATGCCTTGAAGAAGCAATTCTGATTGGCGTTTAATTTCATATTCAATAGCCAATTCAACATTCTTAAAAGAGTTAATATTCTTGATCTCGACCTTAGTACCGAATTCTTTTTGGCCATAAGGACGAATGGAAATGTTTGTGTCGCATCTCATTGAGCCCTCTTCCATTTTGCCATCGCTAGTACCGGAATAGACAACAATATTTCTTATTGCTTCAGCATATTCTCTAGCTTCAACACCATTAGAAATTTCTGGAAGGGAGACTATTTCACAAAGAGGAACGCCAGCACGGTTATAATCTAAAAGAGAATAATCCATGAAGTGTTCTTGCTTACAAGTGTCTTCTTCCATATGGATTCTTTCGATACCTATGCGTTTTGGTCCATTAGGGGTTGCAACCATAACATAACCATTTTTTCCAATTGGTCTTCTTTGCTGCGTTATTTGGAATCCCTTTGGAAGATCTGAATAGAAATAATTCTTACGATCAAAATATAAAGTATGATCGATTTCCATATGCAAGGCGTTTGCAACGCGTATTGCATTAATTACAGCTTGTTTGTTTACGACAGGCATAGCGCCAGGGAAGCCTAAATCAAGTGGGGACGTTTGCGTATTCGGATCACGGGAAAAGGAATTTGGAGATGCAGAAAACATCTTCGATTTTGTTTTTTGTTGAACGTGAATCTCAAGACCGATTACTGCTTCAAAATTCATAAATTTCCCTCCTTTTTGTTATTGATACTTAGATTGGCTAAGCCACTTATCTTTTCGAATGCGTTAGAAATTTGGAACAATTTCTTTTCTTCAAAAGCGCGTCCCATAAAGTTAACGCCAACAGGCATTCCTTCAAGGAAGCAAAGAGGCAAGGTGATTGATGGAAGACCAGCAAAGTTTCCTAAGCAAAGATGGTTATCAGCAAGCAAATATTCATCAGAAAGGCGATCAGATGAATCATCAAACTTCGGAGCAATTCCGGGAGCGGCTGGAAGATAAATGAAATCATAATCTTTTAGTATGTTATTAACGGTTTCAACTATCTTGGCTCTATTTCTTTGCGCGCGGAGGAACAATTCTTCTTGGTTTTCTGCCATCAAACAATAAGATCCAATAACGAAACGGCGCTTAATCAATTCTGAGAAGCCTTCATTGCGGGCATTAAACATAACTTCTTGATATGTTTTTCCACCTTTAAATGGCCCAAACTTAATTCCATCGAGATTGGCATCATTAGATGTAGCTTCAGCGCAGGAAATGACCATATATGTGGCATATAATGATTCCAACAATTTGACGTCAAAATTCACAAAATCCACTGTAATTCCCACTTCTTTTAATTTTTCAATCGATTTATTGAAGTGATTCAATAATTCTTTGTTGGTAAGAGAATCATAGATTTCTTTAATAATTGCAACTTTTAATCCGGCAACAGGCTTTTCTAAATCTTCCGTATAGTCTTCGACTGCCTTAGTAGATGATGTTGAATCGTTTAAGTCGCGGCCGGCAAGCACGTTTAATAGAGCGGCTGAAGAATAAACGTCTCTAGTGAAATATCCAACGTGATCGAGAGACGGAGCAAATGGAAATAATCCATAACGGGATATTCTTCCCCATGTTGGTTTCATGCCAACTAAGCCAGACAAAGAAGCAGGTTTACGAACGGAGTCGCCAGTATCAGAGCCTAAGGAAAAAGGAACGATATCTGCACAGACAGATACTGCTGAACCACATGAAGAACCGCCAATTTGGCGTGTATGGGTTGGATCGTATGGATTGTAAGTCTTTCCTAAATGACCAGTCGTGCCAGTGCCACCCATCGCTAATTCATCAAGGGTAGCTTTAGCGATTAAAACAGCCTTAGCATCTTTTAATTTTTCAATTACGGTAGCACTAAAAACAGGAACATATC
>CAVKAU010000224.1:0-9157 GCA_963654035.1 bacterium
TCAAATTCTTCAAAATTCAATGGTCTATTGTCTAAAGCGGATGGGAGGCGGAAGCCATATTCGACTAAGGTTTCTTTTCTCGAACGGTCTCCAAAATACATCCCTCTCACTTGAGAGAAAGTGACATGCGATTCATCAACAAGTAAAAGATAGTCATCAGGAAAATAATCCATCAAGCAGAACGGCCTTTCTCCTTCTTTTCTTCCATCGATATGGCGAGAATAGTTTTCAATGCCAGGGCATCTTCCAAATTCTTGCATTGATTCAACATCTTGCCTCGTTCTCATCTCAAGACGTTCAGCTTCAAGAAGCTTACCCTCTGATTTAAAATAGGCGAGGCGTTCTTCTAATTCCTCGGAAATCGTCTTGCATGCTGCATTTATCCTGTTTCTAGATGAGGCATGATCGTATGCAGGATAGATTGGGTATGTATGATAGAGTTTGCGCGTTTCGCCGCTCATCTTATCGACCTCAGCAATACGTTCGACATCGTCCCCAAAACATTCAACTCGAATGTAATAATCGCTTGGAGTCATTGGACATATGTCAATTAAGTCCCCATGGACTCGGAAATTGCCAGGATTTAGATCAAAATTATTTCTAGTATATTGAGAATCAACGAGTCTTTTGAAGAATTTATTGCGATCTAAAGTTTCACCCACTCTTATTTCAAAAACCAATCCTGCGTATTCTTCAGGATCGCTTAATCCATATATGGCTGCCACGGATGCAACAACAATCGTATCCCTTCTTTCTAGAATAGAATTAACTGCACTGGTTCGTAATTGTTCAATCTCATCATTCATCATTGCATCTTTTGCAATGTATGTGTCGGTTTTTGGAACGTATGCTTCAGGTTGATAAAAATCAAAGTTAGAAACAAAATATTCCACTCTATTTTCTGGAAAAAGCTCTTTGAACTCACCGTATAATTGTGAAGCTAGCGTTTTATTATGAACTAAAACAAGGGTTGGCCTATTTAGTGCTGCGATAATATTTGCATCGGTGAATGTTTTACCAGTTCCCGTTGCTCCTTTAATAACTTGAAAATGTTTGCCTTCTTCAATGCCTTTAAGCACTTCTTGAATGGCTTTTGGCTGATCCCCTGTTGGTTTAAAGGGGGAGACTAATTTGAATGAATGAGTTGCATCACTCATCTTTTTTCTCTCCTTTTTTCTTCTTCCTCATCGAAAGAGGAAGGAATCCTTCGCCATTAATCGTATTAGCTTTGTAGAAAGAAACAAAAGCGTTTGGATCAACTTCTGCTATCTTTCTTTCAAGATCTGTTTGTTCAGATTTATTGATTATTGCTCTAAGTAATTTCCTTTTTTCTCCTGTAAAGCCACCGACTGCGTCAATGAGCGTAACAGAATGATCTAAATCTTTGATAACAAAATCGGATATTTCTTGATATTTATCGGAAATCACATCGCAAATAACGTAGCGATCAGCATTTATATAAACGAATTGAATGGCAATTGAACAAGCCATAGAAGAAAGGATGCCGCCCAAACAACATATTCCTATACTTGGTTGGGACAACCTTAGTAACGTAGCCATGATGATCAAAACGCCATCAATCAAGAAACTGGATATGTCTTCTTTAACGCTAGTGAATTTAGCTAAAATACTTGAAAGAATTGCAAAGCCACCTGTTGAAGCGTGTCCTAAGAAAGCCAATCCAACAGCGATGCCATCAAGTATTCCGCCAATAATGGCGCAAATTATGAGATTCGAAACATCGCTTCCAGTAAGTGCATAAGCGCTTAAAGAAGCGCCTTCTGGTGGGTATAGTCCACTTAATCCTAAGTGCGTACCAACATCTAAGCGGTAAAACAAGGCATAAAAGCCAGGGTAGGCAATCATTGCAACAGCAGTCTTTATGGAGAATTTCTTTCCAAGCAAGAAAAGTCCTAAAAACCATAATGCTATTTGGACAAAAGCGACAACAATATCACGAATTCCAAAACCCAATAAAGGTTCAACGAATGTGTCAACCATGATGCCAATAGAGGAAACTCCACCTGAGACAATATCCCATTTATTAAGGAAGACAGCATCACCAAAAGCGAAAAGAACGCAGCCAATAATTACAAGTATAAAATCCTTGGATTTTTTATATGCGTTAGAACGAGTAACTTGTTTGATTTTCCCCGTCATAATTTTCTATCCCTGTCTTCCCTCTCTAGAAAGCATTTCTAGATATGCCGATAAGAAGTTATCTATGCCTCCATCCATCACGCCTGTAACATCGGCAGTTTCATAATCGGTGCGTAGATCTTTAACCATAGTATATGGACAAAATACATATGAACGAATTTGTGAGCCCCATTCAATATTTTTTTGCTCACCTACGATTGATTTCATTTTGGCGTCACGTTCTTCAAGTTTTCTTTGCATAAGCTTGTCGGCAAGCATTTCCATACAGGTTTGCTTGTTAAATAATTGAGAACGTTCAATTTCACAAGAAACAACTATCCCAGTAGGTATGTGCGTAATTCTAACGGCAGATGAAACTTTATTTACGTTTTGGCCACCCGCTCCACCAGAACGGAATGTATCAACACGCAAATCTTTTGGGTCAATAACAACATCAGCGACCTTGCCAAATTCTGGCACGACGTTCACCGAGGCAAAAGACGTATGTCTTCTAGCATTGGCGTCAAACGGGGAGATGCGAACCAAACGATGAACACCTTTTTCCCCTTTTAAAAGACCGTAGGCATTTTTCCCGGATATTTTAACCATGCAAGATTTCATGCCGGCCTCTTCGCCACTTTCATATGAATACACTTGCCATTTATAATGATGCTTTTCGGCCCAACGACCATACATTCTAAAAAGCATATCAGCCCAGTCTTGAGCTTCTGTACCGCCTGCTCCAGGATGAATTTCAATTGTTGCATTTAAAGAATCGTACTCACCTGTAAAAAGAAGATTGTTTCTTAATTCATGTATCTTTTTCTTTAAGGCGGTAATTGTTTCTTCTATGAGTTCTCTCATCTCTTCTGAATTAGCATCAGAATCGTTCAAAAGCTCAAAAACCCCCGCAAAATCCCCTTGGATTTGGTTATATGTATCATATTTGTATTTAGCGTCGTTAAGTTTGTTAACTACTTCTAAAGCTGATTTTTGATCATTCCAAAAACCTTCTTTATTTTGTTCTTCACTCAATGTGTCAATTTCGTTTTTTAGCTTAGTGAGGTCAAAGAGAACCACCGAGCTGCGAAACGAGTTTTCCAATTTCTTGGCTTTCTTGTTTTAATTCGACTAGCTCTTTCATATATTCCTTTTTACTATTTATTATTCTTTTATCGTTTGTTAGAAATTATTTTTTGCTTGCTTCAAGAGCGGCAACAGCATCGTTATAGTCTTGAATGACTTTAGCGTAAGCTTCGTTACCAATAAGTTCGCGATTTGCACGACGTAAATTTCCTTCGGCAAGTTTAACTTTTTCTTCTAAGGTCATGTCGTCAGTTGGCTGAGGCAATGGATCGGCTCTTGTTAGAGGTGGAACAGATGGTTTTTCCTCTTCTGCCTTAGGGGAATTTTCTGGAACTTGAGTTGGATTTTCAATCTTTGTTTCCTTTTTCTCCTCTACAGGTTTTGTTTCTTCCTTAGCAGGTTTAGCAACAACTATTTTTTCAGGCTTTATAGCGCCAATGGTTGTTCCGTTATTTTTAGGCTGTTCATTATCGATAGCATCAGCACTTGGTTGAGGAGCTGGCGCTTTCTTTTGCAAACGAACGTTAATTAAATTGAACGCTGTATCAACAGCTGCTTTTTCATTCATTTCAGCAAATAAGTCATAGCCTTCGTTAACGTAATCTTGTAAAGGATTCTTTTGAGCGTAACTTCTAAGGTTAATGCCATCACGTAAATGAGACATCGTATCAATGTGACCTTGCCAGTTGCGGTCAATGATTCTTAACGAGATATTGCGTTCAATCTTATCAGCATCTTCTGCTGGCCAGGTTTTACGCTTATTTAAATAAGAAGCGTAGAGGATTTCGCCTAAATCTTCGCCAGCTTCATCAATAGGAGCGCCATCATAAGCGGCTGCAGCAATTGAACCGGCAGGTAAGAATTGAGGCTCGACAAGGCGTTTTAAAGCTTCGCCAGAAACAATATCTAAATTAGCGTTCTTATCAATTGCTTGTTTGCAAAGATATAAACCAGTTGTTTTGAAGAAATCGTGAATTAAATCGACAATGTCATCTGCCATTAAGATAGCGTCACGTTTCTTATAAATGATGTCTCTTTGCTTTGCTAAAACGTCATCGTAGTCTTTTAAGTTCTTACGAATATCGAAGTTTTTGCCTTCAATTTGCTTTTGAGCGTTTGTAACGGCACTAGTAAGTAATTTAGATTCGATAGGTTCGCCATCGGCGTTTTTGCTAAATTGCTCACGAAGGTTGTCAGGAGCGAAGCGCCTTAGTAATTCATCATCGAAAGAGATGAAGAAACGAGTGAATCCTGGGTCGCCTTGACGTCCAGCACGTCCGCGTAACTGGTTATCAATACGACGAGATTCATGGCGTTCAGTGCCAAAGACACAAAGTCCACCAAGCTTCTTTACTTCATCAGTTAATTTGATATCGGTACCACGGCCTGCCATGTTGGTTGCAAGCGTAACGGCTCCGACCTCGCCAGCATGGGCGATGATTTCAGCTTCACGGGCTTGGTTTTTAGCATTTAATACTTCATGAGGAATTCCCGCTTTAGTGAGTAAGGCAGAAATTTCTTCATTAGATTCTACGGAAACAGTACCAATAAGAACAGGTTGTCCCTTTTCGTGTCTCTCCTTAACGGCTTTAACTAAGGCATCAAGTTTTTCTTTGTGCGTGCCAAAGATAAAATCGGTGGCATCTTTACGCTGAATTGGCTTGTTCGTTGGAATAACGACAACTTTCATATTATAAATTGTCTGGAATTCTTCTTCTTCGGTCTTAGCAGTACCAGTCATACCAGATAGTTTTTCATATAAACGGAAGAAATTCTGGTAAGTAATCGTTGCCATAACAACAGTTTCTTGTTTGATTTCAACGCCTTCCTTAGCTTGAATTGCTTGTTGAAGACCGTCGTTATATTCTCTTCCTGGCATAATACGGCCAGTGAATTGGTCAATAAGTTGAATCGTGTGATCAGCATCAACCATGTATTCAACATCACGAGCCATGATGTAGTTAGCTTTCAAAGCTTGGTGGATTCTATGGACAAGGTCTTGATATTCAGGATCGTAAAGGTTACGAATTCCAAACATCTTCTCGGCTTTGTTATTGCCTTCATCGGTTAAAGAGCAAGTCTTCTCTTTTATATCAATTGTGAAATCTACATCTTTTTTAAGAGCTTTAACAAAACGGTCTGCGACTTGATATTGAGATGCAGCCGTACGTGTTCCACCGGAAATAATTAATGGCGTTCTTGATTCATCGACTAAGACCGAGTCAGCTTCATCGACTACGCAGAAATATAATCCGCGTAAAACACGTCCCGTAAGATCTGGAGCCATGTTGTCACGGAGATAATCGAAGCCCAATTCAGAGTTGGTTGTATATGTGATATCGCATGCATAAGCCTCACGCTTCTCTGCGGCAGATTTTGAAGCAAGGTTAACGCCAACGGTTAAACCTAAAAAGCGATAGATTTGGCCCATCCATTCAGCGTCACGAGAAGCAAGATATTCGTTAACTGTGATAACGTGAACACCTTTTCCGGTTAAAGCATTTAGATAAACAGCCATTGTTTCAGTTAATGTTTTACCTTCACCGGTTTTCATTTCGGCAATATCGCCATTATTTAAAACCAATGAACCAATAATCTGAACTTGGAATGGTTTCTGTTTTAAAACACGCCAACCAGCTTCACGAGCTACTGCATATGCCTCATATTTGATTGATTCTAATGTAGCGCCGTTTTTCAATTTTTCTTTGAATTCAGCTGTTTTTGCACGAAGTTCGTCATCTGTTAATTTACTCATCGCCTCGTCATAAGCCATAACTTGTTCAGACTCGCGATAGTACTTGTTTAATTCTCTTTTTTCGATACGGAATATCTTTTCAATTATATTAGCCACGGTAATCTCCTAAAAAACTTCTTTGAAATTCTACCATTACCATTAATGGTAATCAATGAAACCGTTAATGTTTTGCTTTCTTTGGCGTCTTTGTACGGCACAAGGAAAGGATTTTTACCTGCTTTGCCCCATGCATTTTGAGTAGGTTGCAGCAAGCCTTTGCCGTTGCGCCAGTCGTGATTAAATCATCAACAAAAAGAACCTTTTTGCTTTGAACGCTTACATTTCCGTCCCACAAAAGATGCTCACCTATTTTTTGCCGTTCACGATAATTTAAATCTGCTTGTTTGACATTATCTCTCTTAAGAATTGGTTTAATAAAGCCTTTCCCGATTCCTTTGAAGATTATCTCAACGTGGTTGAAACCGCGTTCAATGTCCTTTTCTTCAAAGGATGGTGCAGGAACCAAATAAAAGTCATGATACTTAAACTTCAAATATTTCTTTTGATTGACTAAAAACAATTCACCTAATTCTATGTCAAAGCATCCTTTAAATTGATAAATCATATCCTTCAGCTTTTCGTTGTAGTAATAGCAACTTGTAGCAGCAAAATCATCTATTTTGAAATTCATGAATTTAGGATCCATCTCTAAAAAGCATTCATGGCATAGATGAGTATCTGTATCAATCAAAGACGCCAGAGAATAAGAAGGATTTTCGCGAAAGCACACTTTACAAAAAGGTATTGCAAAATCTAATTTCATTTATTGCTCTCCTTATACTTGCCGTTTCAACTTCAGACAAGAAAATTACATCACCTCCAGTCGCGTCCATTTTTCTTCCGACTCTTCCTGCTATTTGAATCAAAGTTGAAGAATTATAAATGGTTTCTTCATCAGCGTCTGTCACGATAACTTGTAGGTTTTTAAATGTGACTCCCCTTTCTAAAACCGATGTTGTGACAAGATATGAATATTTATTATTTTTAAAATTCCCTATTATTTCCCCTCTATTTTCTTTTTTTGAATGAACACATTCCCCTCCTTTAACAAATTTTGATAATTTGAAATAAAGGCTTTCGCATAGTTCTATTGTTGGAGCGAAAATGAAGACCGGTTTGTTTTCTTTTTTATACTTTTTTAATTTGTATAAAATGAAAAAGAAAGAGAGAAATTTGGGAATAATTATATTAATGGGAACTGGGATCTCTTTCTTATGAAAACGTGTGCGAAGTTCTAAAGTGGCATGACCATCTTTTTTAAATTCTTCTAATACGCTTTTTGATGGCGTGGCACTCATCAAAAGCACATGTCCTCTAACAGATTTTTTGTACATAGAAATAAGCACTTCATTACCTTGGAATGGGAAGGCATCTATTTCATCCATTATAAGCAAATCAAAATAATATTTGTAACGATACAATTGATGGGTTGTAAGAATGATTACATCTCCTTCGAGATTGTTTGTGTGTTGACCATAAACTGCGACTATTTTATTTTTGGGGAAAGCCTCTTTTAAGCGCCAATAGAGTTCAATTACGACATCACGTCGTGGGAGGGCGAAACCAACAGTTAGACCATTATATATTGCATGTGATATCAAAGCATATGAGATTTCCGTTTTGCCAGCGCCGCAAACAGCGTAAACCAATGTGTCAATGCCGTTTTTATAATTTGTAACTATTTCCTCGCTTAGTTTTGCTTGCTCTTGTGATAAGGAATAATGAAGGTTTAAAGGGGCTTCTTTTGGAGTTGGTTTTTTATAAGTTACCTCTTTTCCTTTGAAAGATATGCATTTCCTGCAATAAGGCCTTCCATTAAGATAGCCAATATACTTAAGGTTATCGTTTCCACATCTTTCGCAAACAAAATTCATTTAAAAAGCCTCCTTCACTTATATAAAGGGGGCATTTAAGAAAAACGGACAAAATATTTTTATTTTCCTGTGGTTCTAGCTAGATAATCTAACGCTTTTTCTTCATCAATTATGGTTATTCCGAGTTCATTTGCCTTATCTAGTTTTGATCCAGCGCCAGGTCCAGCGATAACTAAATCGGTTTTCTTAGAGACGGAACCAGCGCATTTAGCACCGATTCCTTCAAGAATTTCGGTCATCTCACCTCTAGAATAATGCGTTAATGTTCCAGTTAAAACAATTGTTTTACCGTAAAAATAAGAATTGATATCAATCGTGTCCGTGCCAAGATAATCAAAATTTAGCGCTTCACTTCTTAAAAGTTCTATTTCTTGTCTATTCTTTTCATCAGCAAAGAATTCAACGATTGATTTTGAAGCCACAGGACCAACATCAGGAATTTTTAAAAGTTCTTCTTCACTAACTTTTGCGAGTTCATCAAGATTCTTGAAGCGTTTAGCGAGAACCTTAGCCATCTTTTCACCAACTTCCTTTATGCCTAGGCCAAATAATAAACGTTCGAGAGATTGTTTTTTGGAAGCTTCAATAGCATCAAGCAACGAATTCATCGATTTATCAGACCAGCCATCCAACGCTTTTATTTCATTTACGTGATTAGAAATCTTATAAATGTCAGGAATATCTTTGATAAATCCCTCAGCAAAGAACTCTTCCACAACACTTGCTCCCATTCCATCAATATCCATAGCGTTTCTCGAAGCAAAATGAATCATTTTTTCAATCTTTCTCGAATCGCAATCAGCGTTGAGACAATAATGAAGATTTTTTACCTTTGATAACTTATGGCCACACACAGGACAGTTATCAGGCATAATCCATTCTTTTTGCGTTCCATCGCGTTTGGAAATTATTGGACCTGTTACCTCTGGAATAACGTCTGCCGCTTTATGTAAAGCAATGATGTCACCAATCATTAAACCTTTTTCTTTGATGAAATCTTCGTTATTCAAAGTTGCTCTTTGAACGGTTGAACCTGCTACTCGAACAGGAGAAAGAATGGCGTTAGGAGTAACTCTACCAGTACGTCCGATTGTAATCACAATATCTAAAAGTTTGGTCGTGACTTCTTCCGGAGGAAATTTATAAGCAATAGCCCATTTTGGAACTTTAGCTGTGTATCCTAAGGTATCGTAATCATTTAAATTATTGACCTTAAAAACAATTCCATCGATGTCATATGGCAATGAATCACGTTTTTTGGCCA
>CAVKAU010000225.1:0-2177 GCA_963654035.1 bacterium
GTCCACGATAATTTAATTCATCGACGATGTTTTCCATAAGTTTACCTCACTAGTTAAGATTTTATCTTAATAAAACCATTAAGCAAGAAATAAAGGCTTTAAAGAAGAAAAACATCTACACATTGTATAAAAATCATTATTTGGCAATCAAAAAACTGCCTAATTAACAAAAAAGACCCAATGTCCTAATGGGCATCAGGTCTAAGACTCGGTTTTAAAGATTAATACATTCCGGCTGGGCTAGCAGGTGTATCTTTTTCTTCTTTGACGGTAGTAACAGCCGCTTCGGTCGTGACAAACATCGCGGAAATGCTTGAAGCGTTCAAGATTGCGTTGCGTGTGACCTTGGTTGGATCGATGATATTTGCATCAAACATATTGACCCAATTGCCATGCAAGGCATCAAAGCCGATGTCTTTCTTGCTTTCTTTTTGCTTGGCGGCAATTTCTTCTGGATCATATCCGGCATTGGCAGCGATTTGCATCAATGGAGAATAGAGAGATTTAAGAACGGCATCAATGCCTTTTTGGACATCTTCATTTTCATCGACTAGTTTGCCTTTTAAGGCAGAATAGACTTCAGCAAGCGCAGCTCCTCCGCCAACTACAATACCCTCAGCAACAGCAGCCTTTGTGGCATTAAGAGCATCTTCGATACGGAGTTTCTTATCTTTGAGTTCACTTTCGGTAAGAGCGCCAACCTTAACGACTGCAACGCCATTAGAGAGTTTGGCGATACGTTTGGAAAGGTTCTTCTTATCGTATTCGCTTGTGACGACGGAATATTGAGCGGAAAGCTCGGAAATACGGTCTTCAACGTCTTTCTTACGGCCTTCTCCGCCAACGATTGTGGTTGTGTCTTTCTTGATGGTAACGCGTTTTGCGCTTCCTAAATCATCAATCGTGGCATCTTTTAATTGCATACCAAGATCTTTCGAGAAGAATTTAGCGCCAGTAAGAATGGCAATATCTTGCAAAGTGGCCTTTTGAGCATCGCCAAATTCAGGGGCTTTTGTAGCAACAACAGTGAATGTTCCACGGAGTTTGTTGACGATGAGGGTGCTTGTAACATCAGAATCGAGGTCTTCGGCGATAATCAATAATGGCTTATGGGCATCGACGACTGATTGAAGCATTGGGATAATATCGTTGATATTGCTAATCTTCATATCAGTGACAAAGATATATGGGTCTTCAAGTTCGGCGACCATATGTTCGTTATCGGTTACCATATATGGAGAGATATAACCTTTGTCATATTCCATGCCTTGGGAGATAGCGAGTTCGTTTTCGCTAGTCTTGGATTCATCGACGGTGATAACGCCATTCTTTCCAACTTTTTCCATAGCTTCAGCAATGAGTTTGCCAATTTCTTCGTCATGGGCAGAAATAGAGGCGATAGCTTGAATATCTTCGTTGGTTTGAACTGGTTTAGAAATAAGTGAAAGTTCGGTTGCGACAGCTTTTCCTGCTTTTTCAATGCCATTACGGACGAAGACTGGGTTTGCTCCAGCATCAACTGCTTCAACGCCTTTATGAATGATCGATTGAGCAAGGACGGTAGCTGTTGTTGTGCCATCTCCCGCTTTTTCATTTGTCTTATTGGAGACTTCGTAAACGAGTTTTGCACCCATATTCTCGGTTGGATCTTTTAATTCGATCTCACGAGCGATTGAAACGCCATCTTCACAGATTTCTGGGCTGCCATATCCTTTATCAAGGGCGACGTTTCTTCCTTTTGGACCAAGCGTTACCTTAACGGTGTTAGCAAGGGTATCAACGCCCTTGACCATCGCTTCACGAGCTTCTTTTCCTAATTTGATTTCTTTTGCCATAATTGTTTTTCCTCCAATTAGTCATTAACGATTGCAAGTACATCTTCAACTTTGATAAGAAGATACTTGTGTCCATCATCTTCATATTCTGTGCCAGAATATTCTCTATAGATGACCTTGTCGCCAACCTTCACTCCTTCAATAGGGATTAGTTTGCCGTTTTCATCTAATTTTCCTGGACCCATTGCCATGATGGTAGCAACATTTCCTTGTTTTTTCTCGGTAGTGAGAATAATAGAGCCAACCTTCTTTTCAGAAGGGATTTTTTCTAATAGTAAGTAATCATTAAGTGGTTTTATAGTAGACATTTTTCTACCTCCTTTTCTTAACGTTATCTAATGT
>CAVKAU010000226.1:0-4438 GCA_963654035.1 bacterium
ACACCGATTACATCTGGAGCTCCACCCAATACAATTACATCAAGGGCGATGGGCTCAACAGCTGGTATCTCTGCTTCATTCGTGCAGATAGCCAAGCCTTCCTTGGTGAGGTGAAGAGAGTCACCACTGGCTACGTGAGCAGCGCGACCACTCATAGCACCACCTGGAACAAGCTCTATAAAGGTCACTGGACTTGGAGCCAAGATAGGGGTACTTGCTTGGGCTTCCTTGATCAGCACAAAAAATAAATGGATCAAACATCTAGGGACGGCGATGCCGCCCCTTTTTGTAATTAAGAGAAAATGACAGTTCGCTGTTCGCTTCATAAACGGCAGTATAATTCTCAGCGAATTAATGATCATAGTTGATTTGATGTCGAAATAGTCTATATTTGAACGGATGAGATACGCATATAAACGAAATCGAGAACATTCCTCAAATGTTAAGAATAAAAAGAGAGAAATGGAAATAAGCTTAGGGGCAAAGACAACAACCTTTGTTGATAATCATACTAAAGAATGCAACAGCGTTGACGTTTTTTGCCTAAATGGCTCGTTGGATGCGTTTGCGAGGCATATGAAGATGGCGATGTTTTAGTTGAAACTTCAGAACCACTACCTTTTGGGCTTGTTTTGTATAAAAAAGGTGAATACGAAAAAGTCGTTTTCCTAAGGGCTCAAAATAAGTACAAGAAATACGTAAGTAAAAATAAGTTAGATCATCAATCTTCTTTGAATTTTAATGTCGTTACGCACTAATGAATGTAATCTATAGGTAGTAAGTTCTAGAAACAATTTTATACGTGAGATGCATTTAATATTAGATGATCGTTTGATTTTAGTCTTAATAGAATTAACTGATTCAAATAAAAAGCGATGTATCTTTTTGTTTAGACGATTATACATTTTTTCAAATTTGATTCGTCGACTACGTCTCTATAGTTATATCCAAATTGCCGAATTGAATGCAGCCAAATTACCGAATGGAATGCAGCCAAATTACCGAATAACGTTGAAAACTGTTTTAAAAATTGGTATCTTTTTGAGAAAGGGTAAGGGCTTAATGAAACAATATAGAAGCAGAGTTGTAGATGAAATATTAAAAAGAAAACTCAGGGCCAAAGGAGCTATTTTAATTGAAGGAGCTAAATGGTGTGGTAAAACAACAACCGCAGAAGCTGTTTCTAAAAGCGCGATATATATTAGTGACAGCGAAAAACAAAAGCAATATTTAGCGATGGCTGATCTTGCTCCAAAGCAGTTGCTTATTGGTGCGACCCCACGTCTTATAGATGAGTGGCAATTGATTCCTAAGATTTGGGATACAATTCGTTTTGAAGTTGATCATAGAGACGAATTTGGACAATTTATTTTAACTGGATCTGCCGTTCCTGCATCTTTTGATGAAATTAATCACACTGGCACTGGAAGATTTTCTTGGCTTTTAATGAGATCAATGAGCCTTTATGAATCTGGCGAATCTTCAGGCGAGGTTAGTTTGAACGATTTATTTTGCGCTCCTGATATGATTTTTGGACAAAATAAGCTTAGCTTAGATGATATTGCTTTTGCCGCATGCAGAGGAGGATGGCCGAAAGCTATCGGCTTAGAAAAAGAAATTTCCTTAGACCAAGCTTATGATTATTGCGATGCTATTGTTCGCTCTGATATTTCCAGAGTTGATGGAGTCAATAGGGATCAAGAAAGAGCTGAAAGGTTAATGCGATCATTAGCGAGGAACCAAGGCACACAAACAAGCGCAGACTTTTTGCGCGACGATGTGCTTGCAAACGATTCCTACTCAGTTGATACCGATACGATTTATTCTTATTTAAAGGCACTTAAAAAGATGTTCGTTACTGAAGATGCGCCAGCTTGGAATCCAAATCTGCGTTCAAAAACAGCGATAAGAAGCACTGATACTAGATATTTTACTGACCCATCAATTGCAACTGCCTCTTTAGGGCTTGGTCCGAATGATTTGGTATCGGATTTACATACGTTTGGTTTTATTTTTGAAACGCTAGTTGTTAGGGATTTACGAGTTTATGTTAACGCTCTTGATGGAAAACTTTATCATTATAGAGATAAAAGTGGCTTAGAATGCGACGCCGTTCTCCATCTAAGAAACGGTAAATACGGATTGGTTGAAATCAAATTAGGTGGCGATTCCTTAATAGAAGAAGGGGCTACAAATTTAAAGAAATTAGTTTCTAAAATAGATACAGACAAAATGAAGAAGCCAGCTTTTTTAATGGTGATTACAGCTGTTGGAGACTACGCTTATAAAAGAGAAGATGGAATTTACATAGTTCCGATTGGCTGCTTGAAGTTATAAGTTTTTTCTATTTATAACAAAAAACGGCAAAAATAACACATCATTGGCTACGCTTATTTTTATCTCACATAATTTTGGACATCACCATTGCTTAGTATACAACCGGATTCTTTCTAGATATTTTTGCATATTGATGAGCTTTATGGTAAAAAAATGTTGGCTTTTCCGGAGTCTGATTCCGGATTAGCCAAGAGTAACTAAAGTATCGTATAGGAAGCGGGCATTATAATTAAGCATCTATTCAACATAGCATATCTAAAACAACGTAAACAGACGCATTTATTTTGAGAAACAGTTTTTAATGGCAATAAGAAAATACGTATTATTGCAAAAGAAGCGGGTTTTGATATGTTTTTTCTTTCTTAAACGTTATTTAATATGTCTTCTCATTACACGCAGTAAAACACAGATTCCGTAATGGTTCCCATATGTATTTTTGGCGCTGCTCTCAAAAACGAAATTCTTGCGTAGAAACGGTTATTCCAATGATTTTCGATAAAATATCCCATAATTTTTGATTAGTTGTTATAAAACGGGTTTCATTGAAAAACTAAATTTGTGGTAATAAAAAAACCTTTTTTGTGGTAAAGCATGTCAAATTTTAGAAAAAAGTTATTACCATCATCGTTTTTTCGTGTATTCCGTTCTCAAATTATTAACTCTCTTTAGAACGACGTATTAGCTTTATTTTTTCAAGAAGAAAGTATAAGGGAAATCGATGGTGCTTAATTTTGAAGATCCTTTTGATTTTGAGCTGCTATTAATAAAGCGGGCAACAGGCAAGGGAAAAATGTCTATTGAATCAATGTCTTATACACTACCCATAAGTTTTGCGGCGCTGTTGTTTGCTTGTTGGTTTTGCCTCACATCATTTAAAATAAAACGATATTCAGTTCTTTATTCGTTTAAATTTACTCGTTAATCTTACTTGTATATTCCATTGATATTTGACTTTGGTTTCATCACTATTTGTTATAGTGACACGATAGCCTCCACATATATCCTTGTCCAATTCTTGAGCGTCGTTTGTCAGTTTGCGTTCCATTCAGTGGTTTCAACTCTCAAGGCGTGAGGGGTTCCAAGGCTCAAGAAGTGATCGGCACCGCTTAATTTGAAGACATCTTTGGTATAGCCATTGTCTTAATTGGAATTAAATGCATTCTCTTTTAATCGTTATTTTATAAAACCAATGTCAGAAATTTTTAAATTCCCGTATTTATCGGACATTGTATAACTGGTAATTCTTGTTGAGCCAGAATTAGGAACCAAAATACCTTTTTTAACCCAATCATTCATCCATTTAGATATTGCACGTGGTGTCACGCCAAACAATTCAGCAATTTCTTTATTTTTTATAACTTTCAATTCTCTTTCCAAACAATATCTAATAAGGGTTAAATCTTTTTTAGTTAAATTCTTAAGTAAATTATTGGATTCTTTTTTTGTTGCTTCCAAAGCTTGTTCATATATCTTCTCTGCATTTAGAGCCATAATTTTGCAAAAATATTCAATCCATATTTCTAAATGTGGAGGATTTTCTCTTCCAGAATAAAATAAGGCAGGAAGTCCCATTTGAATGGATTCGTAATATCCATTTAAATCCGACATATAGTATTCCTCAAATGAATTGAATCCTTTAAAGTCATAGTCGTGCTGCATAAGTACATATGTCGATAAAGCCCTTGATGTTCTACCATTTCCATCTGTAAACGGATGAATGGTAACTAATGCATAATGCATAATTGCAGATAAGATTGGCGCTGGTAAATCTTGATTATTTTCATACCAGTTAATTAATTCATTAATTAGTGGCTCAATATCCACCCATTCAGGTGGAATATATTCAGCTTGTTTAGTTGTTGAATCATATACTGCAAACAATACCCCCGGAGGAGTTTGGCCCCTAAAAGGAATTCTAGATAATTTGCCTTTCTTTTGAATAATATCATGAAGATTTAGTATAAATTCTAAATCGATTTTTGTGTTTTTCTTTTTTTCTTCTTCAAGGTATGTTAACGCATCCCAGTAATTTTGAACCTCTTGTTCAGCATTTATTCTATTATCTTTTTTATTAGCTATAACTCTTTCAACTTGATTATAT
>CAVKAU010000227.1:0-7073 GCA_963654035.1 bacterium
GTTGTCATAATCATTTCGACGAAAATGTAGCCTGGATAGAGGTTTTTAACCTTCACCTTACCATTTGGAAGGCCTGTTTCCTTATCGATGCACTTTTCTTCATATTCAGCGACTAGTACACGGAAAATATAATCTCCCATGTTCATCGTTTTGATACGGTTTTTGATGTTTTCTGCCGTTTTTGCTTCGTGGGCAGAGTAGGTATTAACAATATACCAATGTTTTTCAGCTAAATCGTTTGCCATGATTTTATCCTCCAAAGGCTGATTTTAATTGTTCGATAATTTTTGCGGCCGCTAAGTCCTCTAACGATAGAAAAATAGCAGCAAACGCAGCAATGACAACGACAACTGCTATCGTTGGCCATAATGTGTCACGTTTTGGCCAACGAACACGTTTGCCTTCACGGACAACTTCTTTCATATACTTTACTGGATTGGGCATAAAAGTCTCCTTCCAACTTATTTGCTTTCCTTGTGTAAGGTGTACTTACCACAATGAGGGCAAAATTTCTTTAGTTCTAAACGACGTGGATCGTCTTGTCTTTTGCTAACTTGATAGTTTCTAGACAAGCAATCGGAGCAAATTAAGAATACTTTTTCTCTACTCATGCGTCATTACCTCAGAACCCATAGTTTATTCACTATGAAAAAAGCGAAGATTTACTTGCTTCGCATAAATAATATAATTGCTGAAGCAAATTTAAGCAAATTATTTCTTGAGAAATATTATTTTCCAAAGACAATGTTTTTGACTAATTCCTCATATTTTTCATAGTCTCTGCTAGCTCTTTTTGGAGAGATGGAGAGAATATTTGCTATCTCAGTATATTTGCAGCCATCGATTTTTAATCTGGCCACTTGAAGAACTTCATCATCTATTTGGCCTTTGCACTTGGCAAATCTTTGAACTTCTTCAAGATATGTTACGTACATTCTCGGATCTTCTTCTCCGGTATCCTGGATCACGTCATGAAGGGTGGCTCCGTCAGATTCAGAAGAACTAAAGTCTAAAGAAACGGTTGGAACATTCTTAAATAAATGGAGTTTCTCCGCTTCTCTGATTAAGGCGTTTTTCAAACACCTCACAAAATAGGAATGAAAGCTGCCTTCGCCTAATGAATAACTTTTGATGGAAGAATTAAAAGCGAGATAGAAGGCATGGTTTAAATCCCATTGGTTAAACATACAAGATAGGGCCACAGAGGCTTGATTGCAAAGAAGTCTCTTCTTATCAAAATAACGTTTTGTCAAAGTGCAATAGGCATCAGCATTTTGGCTTCTTGCCATTAACAGTAGGCTTTCGTCTGAGGATGATTCAAAATTCATAGTTACCACTCTTTCTTATTTCTTGGTGCGTTGAGCGACAACGCCGGAAATAAGGATAGCCGTGGCAACAGAGGCATTTAATGAGTTAACGTGACCAGTCATTGGAATCTTTACAATAAAGTCTGAATTGTTCAAGACTAATTTAGAGATTCCAAATCCTTCACTTCCCACCACTAATGCGATAGGAGAGTTATAATCGACATCCAAATACGAACCTGTGGCAGATCCATCGGAAGAAACGACCCAATAACCATTTTTCTTTAATTTTTCTATGGCTTGATTGAGATTGGTTACAACAGCGACTTTAACATAATTTATCGCTCCAGTTGAAACCTTGGCAACAGTCGAATTCAATTGAACTTCGCCATATTTCTTCATGATGATTCCATCGACGCTAAAAGCATCGCAAGTGCGAATTATTGCACCTAGGTTATGAGGATCTTCGATTCCGTCAAGAATTACTATCAAAGGATTTTTCTTATCAGAGGGAATACTTTGAAGCAATTCCTCGAGGGAATAACTCCTAATACCGTCGCTCGTGACTACAAAGCCTTGGTGGGACTGGCTTTTAGCCATATTTGTCAAATCGCCATCATTAACGAATTTGACCGAGACTCCTTTTTTCCGAGCAAGCGAAACAAGTTCATCATTCTCGAAACGCTTAATGGTATACAAAGTTATTCCATTACCCGCTTCTATTGTCGCTCGGACGGCGTTCTTGCCGTAAACTTGCATAATCATTATATCTAACACCTTGTCATTTTACAACACTAAACTGTAACTTTTAATTCTAATGGTTTTAAAGTGAACCTTACTTCGTCAGAAAAGGATGTTACAGTCTCCTTTGAGGCGAAGGCACAACGAAGAGTAATTCTTAGGGCAGAATTGTCTTGATAAGACACTAATTCGGTATGCACGTCCCTTATTGCAATGTTATATCTATTCGCAATTAAGATGATTTCTTTTAAGGACGGTTTATCTGAAGGAACGATGATCATGACAGCAGGGTTTCTTCCAGCAATCCATTTATCGACTCTATGAAGGACGATAAGAGAAACGAAGGCGAGCGCAAAGCCCATAGAGGCGGTGATGAAGTTACCACTTCCGCAAGCAAGCCCAATTGCCATTGATATCCAAATTGTCGCTGCGGTTGTAAGGCCTTTTACTTCAAGCCCGGAATTTAAGATTGCTCCAGCGCCTAAGAAACCGACGCCAGTAACAACTTGGGCGGCTAAACGAGCTGGATCACGCGTCCCTGTCCAAGCCCCAAAACCGTAAATCGAAATTATCATTACCAAGTCAGAGCCAAGGCCGACCAATAAGTGCGTTCTTAAGCCCGCATCATGACCTTTTAATTCTCTTTCAAAGCCGATTAAGCCGGAAAAGAGGCCACCAAGCAGCAAAGATAAAGCAATAAGTATCAAATTCCCCGCTTGTGAAGAAATCGAACCGTTGAAACCCGAATTGAAGAAATTGACGACATCGGTATCCCAACTAGTCCACGTGGTGGTATTTTCAAGCAACATAAGCCCTCCTTACTAGAAAATTTTTCTATCAACTAAAAGTTGACGAATTTCATCAGATTTAGCAAAATCCTTATTTTTCTTAGCTAAATCATACTCCTCATAGAGTTTTTTGTCTTCATCATTTAATCTAGGAAGAGGCAAATTTAAGCCTAAAACCTCACAATATGTTTTAACTTTGGCAAAAGAATCAGCAAGTGCATCATAATTTATTTCTTTGACACGCCATAATGAATTGAGCGTTTTCAATTCATCGTATAAAACGGTAAGAGCATTAGGCGTATTCAAATCATCACATATCGCATCGAGGAATTTGCTTTCATCGCTTGGCTTGAGGGAATCAATATTAATACCGTTTCTTTCAAGAATGATCGCGACTTTTCTTGTTGCTGTGACAATTTGCGAATACTTGGTTTGCGCTTCCTTTATTGTATCGCCAGAAAAAGCAGCTGGCGCACGGTAATGAGAGGCAAGTAACATCAATCTAAATGGGATTCCGCCATATTCATTAACGACATCTTTCATCAGAATGACGTTTCCTAAGGATTTAGACATCTTTTCGTTGTTGATGTTAATAAATCCGTTATGCATCCAAAAATGAGCTAATTTGTGGCCGTCGTGGGCCTTTGCTTGGGCGATTTCGTTTTCGTGGTGAGGAAATTTAAGGTCAAATCCGCCGCCATGAATATCGATATAACCGTTTTGCTCGCTAAATATTGAATGAATCATAACGCAACATTCAGTATGCCATCCTGGACGTCCTTCGCTCCAAGGCGTGCTCCACTTAATGCCATCAACCGTCTTCTTCCAAAGAGCAAAGTCAACAGGGTCTCTCTTTTTATCGCCAACAGCGATTCTTGCTCCATTTTCTAAATCTTCGATGGAGTTTCCAGATAATTCGCCATATTCAGGAATGCCTTTAACGGAAAGATATACGTCTCCATCTGCTTCATAAGCGTATCCTTTCTCCACTAAGTCTTTCACATAAGAAATAATTTGTGGCATATAAACGGTTGGCGTCGGAGTATAGTCAGGTTGCAGAGCGCCAACTTCCTCCACCAAACGACGATATTCGCTTATAACTGACGTCGTAAGTTCTTTCTCACTAATGCCTAATTCTTTTGCGCGATTAATGATTTTATCGTCAACGTCAGTATAGTTAGAAACGAAAGTAACATCGTATCCAAGATGAATGAGCAATCTTCTTAAAACATCAAAAGTAATAACCGGACGGAAATTACCAATGTGAGGGTCGTTATAAACCGTTGGACCGCAACAATAAATAGAAACCTTTCCTTCCACTAGTGGGGTAAATATTTCTTCTTTCATTCCGAGTGAATTGAACAGTTTTAATTCGTGCATAAATTCCATCCTTTCTAAGATAATAAATTTTAGTCCCAGCAAGAGTTTTAGACAACAAAAGACGCAAAATATGATTGCTAATAATCTGATGCGCTTTTATTGCTTTTTGCCTAGATATGATAAATAAAGCAAGCCTAAGGATGCAAAAAGAATGCTAGAAGAATAAGAAGCGAAACAATATACGCCAGTCACTAAGGAAACGATGTTATAGCCGTAGCCAAATGAGGCGGTGATCAATGCGGCTAGATTAGCAAGCAATGAAAATACAGTAAGATAGAAAAATACGTTCGATTTAGTGGACTTCCTTACCTTTTCAAAGGATAGCCACAAAACACCAACAAGTGCTTCAATAATTCCTGAAGCTAAAGCGATGATGGAAAATATCCCAACATAGGAAGTCAAAAGATCACTTGAATAAACGTTTATTGCTGAAAATGGAATTGAGCTAATTAGAGCTACGCCAAGGCCTAAAAAGCCAATATAAGCAGCGTATAAGTCATTTCCTTCTTTATCTTCGGTTTTCCATTTATTAAGCCATGTTAAAACGCGGTAAATGATATTTATTAAAAGTAGAATCATAAGAAGAACGATTGGGAATATTGTTTTAGATGCGTCTTCTATTCCTTTTAAATAACGCAAAATAGAAACGCCAAAATAGATAAATTGTCCGCCTGAAACAATGCATGAGGCAATATTGTATGCTAGCGATTTATCTTTGTAAGAATATTCTAATCCTACATCTATTAGCAAAAACAAAAGAGCGAAGCCAAATAATCCCCCAGCGATAATAAAGTTATAAGTTGTCGCATAGCTATGATACATATAGGCAATAGAAAAAGATAATGAGGCTAAGACTAAAATCAAAGAAGGCAACAGTCTTACGGATATAAGTATTTTCTTTTTTTCTAACGCTTTATTTATCATATGTATTCAATAAATCTTCGACATTCTTAAAAACGAAATCAGCCTTGTTTAAAAGCTCTTTTGTGTAAAAGCCGTATCCCCAAAGACATAAAGCGGTTTTTAAGGAAGAGTTAATTCCGGTTGCTACATCAGTCTTTGAATCGCCAACAAATAATGTTTCTTTGCGATCTAATCCGTATTTTTCAATCAAGTAATTTGGAATTCTTGGATCAGGTTTGACTGGCAATCCCTCAATTTGACCGCATACTTCCTCGAACAAATCATCGCCGTATATTTTTGAAACGATTCTTTTTGCAAAGGCATCTGGCTTATTGGTACAGATAAAAAGCCTTGCTCCATTTCTTTTTAATGTTTCCAAAACTTCTTTAAGACCGTCAAATAAAAAAGTATGGTCTTCTTGTTCGGAATGATATAGAGGCAGATATTCTTTTTTGAGCGAGGAAAAGTTTTCTGGCGTATCCTTTTCTTTTAAGGCGCGATGGATTAATGTGTCAGCTCCATCACCAATTAGAGTTTTCGTTCCTTCACGATCAAAACAATAGTTATATCCAGCATTCTTTAAAGCGGTATTTATAGCAATTTGTATGCCTTCGATTGTATCTAAGGTCGTTCCATCTAAATCAAAAATATAGTTCTTCATAATTTTTACCCTTATAAGCATAATCCAAAAAGAAAAAAGAGACCAAGATTACTTGATCTCAATTTTAAATTCTGCTTAATTAGTCAGCCCATGTGACCATTTCTACTTCAGCATTGTCGCCTTTACGAGCGCCAAGTTTGTAGACTTTGGTGTAGCCACCATTACGGTCTTTGAATTTAGGGCCAATTTCATTGAAGAGTTTTGTTAAGCTATCAACGCCTTTTTCGTCTTTGATTCCTTTGCGAAGGACTTTCTCGCATTCTCTACGAGCAGCGAGATCGCCTTGCTTGGCATAGGTAACCATTTTAGCGGCGAGGGTAACGAGTTCTTGGGTAACGCCAGAGGTCACGTTAACGTGGCCATGGACGATTAACTCAGAAACGACATTACGGAGCATTGAATAGTTCTTTGAAGCGGTATAAGCGGCTTTAAATCTGACGCCGGTTTTACCATGAACGTTTTTTCTTCCTTGTGCTGGCATAATTATTCTCCTACATAATCACGGAAGTGTAAGCCCATTTGGGCAAGCTTCTCTTTGACTTCTTTAAGCGACTTCTTACCAAGATTACGAACCTTCATCATCTCGTCTTCGCTCTTTTGAGTGAGTTCTAAGACAGTGGAGATGCCGGCTCTCTTAAGGCAGTTGTTGCTACGAACGCTAAGATCGAGTTCTTCGATAAGCATTCCTTGATATTTGTTTTCTTCTGGTTTAACTTCTTCTTTCTCAAGTTTGAAGGATTTGACCTTTTCATCGAGTGAAGCAAACTTTTGGAAGTGAACCACTAAGAGTTGAGCGGCCATAGCGACAGCTTCATGTGGTTTGATAGCACCATTTGTCGTAACTTCGAGTGTTAATTTGTCAAAGTGGGAGTCATGCTCAACACGTGTTGATTCAACGGCATAAGCGACTTTAACGACTGGTGAATAGTTAGAATCGGTAGCAATGTAACCGAGTTGGTTGACGTTGCGTTCGATTTTGTTGGCATCGGCGGTGTAATAGCCTCTTCCTTTGCCAGCGAAGATTCTCATCTTGATATGGCCATCTTTGCCAACATGAGCAATTTCAAGATCTTTGTTGACGACCTCAACAAGAGCTGGGCAAACGATGTCGCCAGCCGTTAAGATGCCAGGGCCTTGGAAATCAATATTGAGTTCTTTGGTTTCTTTTGGATTATCGGAATCGATTTTTAAGATAAGATCCTTAAGATTAAGGATGATGGCGGTAACGTCTTCTTCAACTCCTGGAATCGAAGAGAATTCATGACGGACTCCATCAATTTGCACAGCATAGACGCT
>CAVKAU010000228.1:0-2049 GCA_963654035.1 bacterium
CATCATATGGCAGCATTTGAATATCAAGCTGGAGATTATAGATATTGCCTGGTCTTAAGGCGAGAGTTGCGTCAACGAACTTAAATGTTGGAGTATGTGTGGTCTCACTACCAAAAGTAAAGGTCATCGTCGTAACCCCATAAGCATAGTCAAAGCCAATTAAGAGTTTTCCCGAAGCATCTTCAAAAGCGCCATCGGTGAAAGTGTCAGAATCAACCGAACACCAGCAAGCTTTTGTTAAAGTTTCTTTCAGATAATCTAAAACAGGGTATTTGATATCAGAATATTCGGTGCCATTATCCACTTTTACTGCCTGATCGTAAATCTGAATCTTTGCATAAGTATTGTTTTTAGCCATTGAGATGGCTTTAGCAACTATCGCTTCTTCATCGCTTGGATCGATATCAAAATAATCAGGATATTCCTTAAGCATTTTGTAATAGTAATCATATTCATCTGAATAGTTGTTTGTTTCGATTCGGTAATCAGTGTATTTGCTTAATTTAGCGATATCAAAAGCAGGATATTCAACATTTATCTTATTGTCAGTCAAGAATTTTGAAATGGTGTCGCTTGGCCATCCTTCAACAAACTGATCATAAGGGGATGACATGGTGGCAAAAAGAACGAACATTGCATTCTTTGAGGTAACTGAATCAGTTGCAAAATACGCTTTAACATAATAATTTTCCTGCCAATTAACATACCATTGACGTTTATAATCGTAAACTAGACCGGATTCCATCAATTTTGAGGTGTATTTGTCTAAGATGGACATATCTTCAGTATAAGCATAAATTACGTTTTCATTCTCTTTGCTATAAGAGTAATACGAAGTAATGTCTCCTGCTGAAAAAGATGGAAGATCATATTCTGTTTTCTCTTTGAATGAATCAGTTATATAAGTTGGCCACGAAGATGTTTCTTTAACATCAAAATAGTACTGAAATAAAACGTAATTGCCACTAAAATAATAGACTTCTGCGGTGATTTTTGAATTATTTGCCAAAGTTTTGCTTAATGTATATCTTGATTTTTCCTTGCTTGAAGTCTCATCTAAGAGATAGCCGGAATTCTCAAGAATTTTGATGTTTTCCTTTGTTAAGTCTTCAACGTATCCGTCATAACAATAAATCGTATTTTGATTAGATTGATAGACTATATTCGTTTTTCCAAATTTTAAGAATGGCGGAACTTCAGTAAGGGCGTTTTGTAGCGTCGTTTTATCTTCATCGCTCCAGCCAGTACTATTATCTTTTTCAGTCTCTAAATCGTTATAACATTGGATAACGTTGTACTGAGTTGAAGTTTCCGTATCAAGAGAATGAAAATACGTAAGGTCGTAACCGACTGAATTGTCAGACGATTTCTTTACGAATTCATAATATAGATTGCCTGAATTATCATATTGGGCAAGGCTGTCGTTGTAATTTTTGATCCCCGTCCAGCCATCATTCCCTAAATCTAAATGATAATCATCGAAATTGAAAACATCAGATTCATCAAGAATCTCAAGATATGTTCTATTGTTTTGAATGTCCGAAACTTCTCTAACAGTGACATCATCAGAAAAATTTGATGGATAAGGAATAAGGCTACCGGCATAGCGAATAATTAATTCTCTGTCTTCCTTAGACCAACGAATCTCACTTTCTTTTGAAGATGATTCACTAGAATAAGAGCTATCGCTTGAATTGTCTATTGACTCTGATGAATGAGAATCCAAATTATTACAGCCATTTAGAATCAATGGCATCGTAGCCAATAGAATACAGTTCTTAATTTTTTTCATTAATCTTCCCCCACGAAATTAGAACAAAGAAATTATAAATCAATTTCATCTAGGTGGTTTTACTTTCATGAAATTTCAAAAAAATAAAGGACTTTTAGCAATGAAATTTAGTTTTAAAAGAAATTTCCTTTTTTGTGGCAATTATCTTTTTTCACAAAATAAGAAGTTTTTAATATAATAAGGCAATGAAAAAGAAAATTTATATTGCATCAGTAAAATTAAACAACCAATTGATTCCATCATTAGAGAAAGATGAC
>CAVKAU010000229.1:0-2006 GCA_963654035.1 bacterium
GTGTAGGCGACAAGCTTCTTTTTGTCTTCCATCATGTTAGGGATGATGTTTTTGCCAAAGTCATGCTCGGTGTCTTCTTTTGCGTCAGCGATAAGATATTGGCGAAGGGTCTTGTAAGTGAAGATATAAATACCCATTGAGGCAAGATTGCTCATTGGCTTCTTTGGCTTTTCTTGGAATTGGGTGATTTTTCCTGTTTCATCGGTGACAAGAATGCCAAATCTTGACGCTTCTTCCATTGGAACAGGATAGACAGAAATCGTGCAATCGGCACTGGATTCAATGTGTTTTTGAAGCATTTCGTTATATGTGCACGAATAAATGTGGTCACCAGAAAGAATGAGAACGTAATCTGGGTCCATTCTTTCTAGCCAATCAAGGTTCTCGTAGATCGCATCAGCCGTTCCGCGATACCAAGAAGATCCTTCTTCTGTTTGCTTTGGCGATAAAACCGAAGCCGAAGATCTAACGCCGTTAAATCCCCATTTTTCGCCATTTCCGACGTATTCGTTCAGTTCGCTTGATTCATATTGGGTCAAAACGCCAACATTGCGGATTCCCGAATTAGCGCAATTGCTAAGAGGGAAATCGATGATGCGGTATTTGCCGCCATATGAAACAGCAGGCTTCGCAACTTTTGAAGTCAAAGCCTTTAATCTCGTTCCTTTGCCACCTGCAAGAATCATGGCAACCATTTTGCTAGACATATTAGTCCTCCTCCTATTTCGAAAGTGAGATTGAGATATGTTATCTTTATCAAAAATATTCTAGCATAATTCGATTTATTTTGATTAAAAAAGAATCGTAAAATGTATAAACTTCGACGTTTTTGTAAAAGAAAGGGGAAAAAGATAAAAAGTTTTCCTTAAAATTTATTTTACCATTGTCAAAGCACTTTCTTGGTGGTATATTCTTTCTTGCGATTTTACGCACGAAGAGGTGATAGTTATGTCAAGAAAATGCCCAATATCAGGAAAAGGCCCAATGAGCGGTAATTCCCGTTCCCACTCTGTCTTAGCAACTCGCCGTAGATGGAACGTTAATTTACAAACATACAAAATTAACATCAACGGTAAAATGGTTTCAGTTAAGATGAGCGCACGTGCCTATCGTAGCTTAAACAAATCCGTTAAAGCTGCTTCCAAAACAGAACCAGCTGCTTAATTTGTTTGCTGATTTAAAATGAGATTAAACGAGCGATTGCTCGTTTTTTTTCTTTATTGAATTTATTTATCTAAAGAACAATTACAAAGAAAATGATTGCTAGCAATAATGTCGCTTCATCTAAAAATGTCAAAAGCCATTCGGAAAAAGCCATGACAAAATATTTAGGTCTTTGATAAGACACCGTCCCATCTTTTTCAATTACTTGATCCAATTTTGCATAGTTAGTTAGTTTAGGGTTCAATAATGGTAAAAGAGCTAAACCGGCGAATATAAAAGAGAAAATGGCAAAAACAAGGGATAGGATTGAGGCTGTTTCAAGAGTTTTTCGACTAATAGATAAAAGAATAAAGCCAGCTGTTCCGTTTCTAATTGCTATAAAAGCACCGTAAAACATAAAACTTGCAACACGAATCTTCTCTTCTTTGAAAGAAAGGAAACTAAGCAAAAACGAAAAGAGACAGACAATCACCTCAAAAAGAGCGATCATAAGAAAATAGCTTCCAGTGGTTATGCTTTGATCGGTTGGCAAAAAATAAGAGCAAATAGCTATTCCTGCGTTAATCAGAAGGAACAATCCTTGCAAAAATCTTAAAATGAGTCTTTTTTTGCCTTCAAAGGAAAAAGCCTCATAAATGAAATATTGGCGGAAATTAAATGCTTTTTTCTCATCTTTGTTCATTTTATGAACGCAAAAAAGCAATGAAACAAACGAAATGAAGGACGCAACAAGGAGAAAATATAAACAGATTTTCATAGAAGACCTTGAATCCTTTCTTTTATATCATCATGGCCAAATAAATAAGATCCCGCAACAAGAACGTCAACACCACTAAGAAGGG
>CAVKAU010000229.1:2016-6949 GCA_963654035.1 bacterium
CCTGTCACACCATTTATTCCGCCATCAATTTCTAATAATGGCTTATTCAATGATTTATCAATGAAAAATTTAATTTTGCTTGCCCTTTCTGGTGATTCAGGGATAAATTTTTGTCCGCCTTTCCCTGGTTCGACTGACATCAAAAGAATGAGATCAACTTTTTCGATGAAAGGAAGAACTTCCTCTACCTTTGTTTTTGGCTTAATTGATAAACCGGCGAAGCAGCCAAAAGAATGAATTAAATCTATTGTGTCTAGCACTTCTTTTTCATTTTTGCATGCTTCAAGGTGGAACGTAATTAAATCAGCGCCCGCTTCAAAATATTCTTTAATATGTAAAAAAGGCTCTTCAATCATCAAATGAACATCATTTAACATTTGATGTTTTTTAGTTATAGAAGCAATTTCTTCAAGAGAAAATGAAGTATTGGGAACGAATTTTCCATCCATTACGTCAATGTGAATAAAAAGAGCGCCAGCTTCTTGCACTTTGAGACTTTCCTTAAGCAAATTTGAGCGGTCTGCAGCTAAAAGCGATGGGGAAATAATGGGTTTTTTTAGATTTTTGAGATTTAATTTCATTATTTGAATCCAAAGAAACGGGAAATCCAAGAGCGTTTCTCTTTAAAGTTTTTATCATCTTTGTAGGCATCTTCGATTGCTTGATGCATCATAAGAGCCGAGCTATATCTTTCTTCCGGTCTCTTTTTGCATGCTTTAAGAATGATTTTGTCTAATGATTGAGGGATGCTAGATAAAACTTTTGAAGGTTCAGGGAAGCGAGATTTGATTTGCTTGACCGCTATTTCTTCAGCCGTTGATGCGTCAAAAGGAATTCTTCCAGTAAGTATTTCAAAAAATAAGACACCCATCGCGTAAATATCTGAGGCGACTGAAGGCTCTCTCCCCATCAAAACTTCAGGAGCGCAGTAATAAACCGTGCCACTAACGATATTTTTATCTTTGATTGTTTGACCAAGTTCATCCTTGAATGAGGCGATACCAAAATCTGTTATTTTGATGGAGCCATCGGCAAGATAGAAAAGATTATCTGGTTTGATATCCGCATGTATGATGCCATGATTATGAACATAAGCCATGCCTGATGTTAGCTGAAGCATAACTTCGCAAGCTTCTGCCGCAGAAAGATTGTGAGTGGCTGAGATATTTAATTTATCCCTAAGAGTTCTTCCTTCAACATATTCATTTGCCATATAGGGGCGTGAATCGACAATTCCTTGCCCTTCCCATTTGACGACATTTGGGTTATTCAAGGTTGAAGCAACTTGACATTCATGGTTAAAACGCTCGATGTTTTTTGGATCGCCCATCATGTCTTCGCGCATCACTTTTAAAGCGACGGCATGCCTAAGAACAATGTCAAAAGCTTCATAAACATCAGCCATTCCGCCATGGGCGATACGCCCAACTATGCGATAGCGATCATCAATTACATCACCGATTTTAATCATTAGCTATGCACTCCCAAAGGGCTATCCCAATATTGTCCGAACCGCCTTCGTGATTAGCAACCGAAATAAGAGAAATGACCTTTTGATCAGTTCTTTCATCAGTTGAAATGATATTAGCGATCTCTTTAGATTCTAAATTGTTATAAAGTCCATCGGAGCAAAGCAAGATAGTTTCTCCATTATAATGATGTTCATCAATGGAAATCGAAAGGGAATTATAAACGCCAAGGGCGTTCGTTAAGATATGGCGATCAGGATGAGTTTTGGCTCCATCTTCGCTTAATTTACCCGTTCTAACGAGATAATCAACATATGTTTGATCTTTGGTGAGTTGTTTCAAAGAACCATTTTCTAAACAATAAGCACGCGAATCGCCAATATTTGCGATCATCAAGCGATTATCGCTGATTAAAGCCGCAACCATCGTGCACCCCATGCCTAATGGCTCGGCCTTTTTTTCGGCTTTTCTTAATTTTTCGGATAGGGAATATATTTTCTTATTGATTGTTTTGCAAGTCTTAGTTATCCATTTTCTGTCGCTGAAAGCAAAACTGTGTTTTTTCTTTTTCTTAAAAGCGTCAGCAAGCAAATCGACGGCTAATTTTGAGGCAACATCGCCTTTTTCTGCGCCGCCCATGCCATCACAAACAACCATGAAAACCTCATTTTCGGAATTCATCAAAATCATTGCTTGGTCTTCATTTGTTTTTCTGACCATTCCTATATCAGTTTTATATGCATATGTTCCATGATAGTCGCTCATACTATTTACCTTCTTTTATTGTTTTGGCACGGAGTTGCCCGCAAGCAGCGTCAATTCCCGTTCCCCATTCTTTTCTAACTGTGCAATTTACACCATGAGAATTCAAATATTCAGAAAAACGTTTGATATTTTCTTTAGGGCTTCTCTCAAATGGTTTTTCTTTGACTGGGTTCAAAGGAATGAGATTTATGTAGCAAAAAACTCCTTTTAAGAGACTTACAAGTTCTTTTGCATGCTCAATTTGATCGTTTACCCCTTTAATCATTATGTACTCAAAAGTGACTCTTCTTCCGCTAATTTCAACATATTCCTTTACAGCAGGGATCAATTCTTCAAGAGGGTAGGCGTTATTGACCTTCATCAGAGAAGAACGAATTTCATTATTTGAAGCATGTAAAGATATAGCAAGATTGACTTGGATGCCTTCTCTAGCATATTTCTTGATTCCAGGGATTAATCCGCATGTGGAAACGGTTATATGCCTTGCGCCGATTGCTAAGCCTTTTGCCTCGTTCATGATATGGATAAAAGCTGATACATTCTCATAATTGTCAAATGGCTCACCAGTTCCCATGACAACGACATGGGAGACATTTTCGCCAACTTCATAGAGTTTTTGATTCATCACGATGACTTCGCCAACCATTTCTGCCGCAGTTAGGGCACGATCTTTTTTCAAAATTCCCGATGCGCAAAATTCACAACCCATCGGGCATCCGACCTCTGAAGAAACGCAAATGGCATTTCCGTAGTCATAACGCATAAGAACCGTTTCGACCTTAGCGCCATCTTCCATATCTAAAAGGAGTTTGATTGTGCCATCTTCTGCAACTTGTTCAACGTAAACCGTCGGTAAAGTTAAGCAGTAATTTTCTTTTAAAGTCTCGCGAAAAGTCTTGGATATGTCCGTCATTTGATCGAAATCATAGACTTTCTTAACGTAAATCCAAGTGTAGAGTTGGGTTGCACGGAATTTCTTTTCGCCAAGAGATTCCATTTCCTCCTCTAATGCTTTGAGGGTGTATCCGAATAAGTTTTTCTTCATAATTATTTGTTGTCAGCTAAATTGGAACTTATTGTATTTGTTTTTTCTTGTCCAATTATCAAATTAAGTGGGGTTCCAGTGGTTAAGGAGTTGCTGTCTTTTTTTAAGACTGCGTAGTAAACGGACGTTTCTCCTTCTTCAAATGGGAAACGTTGTTCTTCCTTAACGAATTTAAATTCAGGGTGATTAACGAGGAAATCTAAAATTGTTTGATGACCTTCTTTTTTAGAAATTGTGTAGATGACATAGATTAAGAGTCCATCTTCTGCAACGAATTTAGCGCATTCATTGAGCGTTTCTTTTTCTTTTGCAAAAAGTTCATCCATCCCTTCTTTGTTGAAATGCAAAAGGTAATCTGGTTGTTCCCTGATTAAATCAAAGTTTGAGGAATCAGGTGCGGCGATGACTAAGTCCTGTGGACGTGAAATTGAAACTAGCAAGGAGTCTAAGGATGAAGCAAAGAAATTGACATTCTTTAATTCCTTTTGACGAATAAGACGCGTGACATCTGCATATTTCTCAATGGATGGAACGCCCATATTTATGCCAATTGAAGAACCATAATGTTCGATGATTTCTTTTAAAATCGAGGAATCTTGGTTGGCATTGTAAACAAAGAGTTCTTTTGGCTCTTCGATTGAATAAGTGTCAATAAGTTCCTTAGTTATTGGCTTCTCTTTGAAGATCGTTCCTTCTTTTACGAGAGGATTTTTACGAAGAGATGTTTTTCCTTCATAAGTTAGAATGCCTTCGATGTTGGTTTTCTTAAAATCAGGATATTCCTTAACGACGTTCTCAGGAGATTTGACCGACGTTCTAACGCGAACATGGGAGGAAAAAGGGCGGGAATTTTTCTTAAGAATTTTGTAAGTTACACCATAACCGTAGTGTTCGAAGATCTTAAGAACCCATTCTGGGGTATTGAAACGCAAAGATAGATAACGATTTGTTGATTTGGAGATATTTTCAGGGATGAAAGGCGTATCTCCGTCCATTTTTTCTAATAAAGGCTTAACTTTTTCAAAACGGCTTGGTTCTATCTTTTTGCCTAAAATGGTTAATGTTTCTTCTTTTGAAATATGCTTGTAGAAGCAAATATTTGCTAATCCTAAGCAAAGAGAGCGTTTTTCTTCAGGGGTTAGGTCCGTATATTCTTTCAAAAGATATTCGAATAAAAGATGGTGGCGAAGTTCGCAACCGACAAGCCCCGCGACAAAAGTGCGCATTGGACGAATGTTAACGTCAGCTTGGAAAAGTTTTCTTAAGGCCTCGTTGAATTGAGTGCCATTGACAATGATGTCTTCGAGCACTTTTTCAGATAAATCAAATTCTTGCATAGCTTCCTCCATTATTTATTTTTAGATGCTTGATCGAGTTTTTCTAATTCTTCTTCGTATCCTTCAAAGGCGTCGCCTAGATAAATTTGTTCAGGATCGTTATAGTCTAACTCCTTATCATCAGAGTCACAGTCGCAATTGTCAGTCTCGCAATCACAATCATCGTGATGATGTCCGCATGAGCATTCGTGATTTTCGTTATCGCTAGAAGAATCATCTTCTTCATGAACATTATCGCCAGTTAAGAAACGAGGGTACGCTTTATTGATATATTCGTAGGTTTTTCCTTCCACAATATAATCGAAATTGATTTCGAC
>CAVKAU010000230.1:0-2979 GCA_963654035.1 bacterium
CGATACTCTTATTCATGCTTCTTTTCTCGATAATCACGCCATTCTGCACTGGTTTTACAGCCACAGAAAGCGATTCTTATTACACCAACTGTCTTCCAAAAGCGTTTGATGATGCCGGAGGATTCTGGGATGGCACAGAGAAAAGAACGCTTGGCGAGGCTGAATATTATCTTTATAGCGAATCCGGCAGAATAAGAGAAACATATTCTTCCTATGAAAGTGGCGACGATTTTTCTGGCTATACGACAAAGTATGATGTCAGATATGACACCTATGTCATTGGCGCAGTAAATGACACTTTCACAAAAGATCAACTTGCCACCTATGTTGAGCATGATGCGAATTGTGCTGAAAATGAAAAGATTCTTCTTCCTTTGATCGACACCTCTTGGGCGACAACTTTAGGCCAAGACGAATCCATTGTTGAAAATGCTATTCGCAATAATGCTAACTACGATTATTATTTCTACGCTCGTAACAAGAAACCAATTTTTGATGCAGATGGCAATCTTCAAAGAGCTTGGAAGAAAGATTCTGATGGTAACTACGTTTATTATGAAGCTACGGGTTTATCTGGCTCAGTTTATAACGTACGTATTAATTATGATCACAAATATACATTCGATCATGGAAAGGCTGCTAAATTTGGCTTAGGAAGTGATGCTCAAGGCCGTGATATCCTTACGCGTCTTAGCGTTGGCGGAAGATTCTCCTTGCTATTTGCCTTTGGGGTTTCGGCAATTAACCTCGTTATTGGTTTGATTTACGGTTCAATCGAAGGCTTCTATGGCGGAAAAGTAGACCTTATTATGGAACGTATTTCGGAAATTCTTTCGGAAGTTCCATTCATGGTCGTTATTGCTCTTTTGAAGAACTATAACGGAGTATATTTCTCGATATCAATCGTTGGAATGCTCTTTATATCCTTTATCTTAACGGGATGGCTTGGCACTGCATCGACTGTTCGTATGCAGTTCTACCGTTATAAGAAACAGGAATATGTTTTGGCATCAAGAACCTTAGGCGCTTCGGATGCTAGATTGATTTTCAAACATATTCTCCCTAACTCTATCGGTACCATCGTTACATCGTCAGTTTTGATGACTCCTGGCGTTATATTCTCTGAATCTTCGCTTAGCTATTTAGGGATTATCAACTTTGATGCTGTCGGAAGCACCTCCATTGGTACGATGCTTTCCCAAGGCCAAGCTTCATATACAACATATCCTAATAATATTCTTTGGCCAGCCATCTTCATTTCCTTGCTTATGATTTGCTTCAATATGTTCGGAAATGGACTTCGTGACGCCTTTAACCCACAATTGAGAGGATCTGACAATGTCTAATATCAATAATGAAAACAAAATTTTATCCGTCAAGAACCTCCGCGTGAGTTTCTGGACAAATAACGGAACGGTTAAGGCCGTTCGTGGGGTCTCTTTCGATTTATACCGTGGAAGAACCTTAGCAATCGTTGGCGAGTCTGGTTCCGGAAAAAGCCAAACTTCCCGTGCGATCATGGGTATCTTGGCTGGCAACAAAATCATCGAAGAAGGGGAAATCCTTTATGATGGACGCGATATTCTTCGCTTAAAAGAAGAAGAACTTTGCAAGATTCGTGGCTCTAGAATCGCAATGATCTTCCAAGATCCTATGTCTTCCTTGAACCCTATCATGAGATGTGGCAAGCAAATTACCGAAGCCATGATGCTTAAAAAGAAAGCGACTATCTCCGAAAACAAGAAACGCGCTTTATTCATCGAAAAGGCTCTTCTTAAAGTTGATCCTTCAAAGAAAGATGTTCTTGAACAAATCAAAAAAGGTGCTGATGCCGATGTTTCTTCTCTTCATGATGCAGCGATTAAAGCTGTTACTGAGAATGAGGAAAACATCAAAAAAGCTGCAATTGAAGCTAAGGAAGCATTGCTTTCTTTAATGAATAATCCGGCTTTTGAAAACAATAATCTCAATCTTCTTAAGAAAGAGTTGTTCCCACTTAAAGGAAAGGTCGCAAAGGTCGAAAACCATCTTGATGAAAAGAAAGATGACTTTGTCTTTACCTTCTTAGTTACTCTTGATTATTACATCAATGAATATAACCTTGCCGTGAAACGTGAAAATGCTACCGCTAAAAAAGCAGCAAAAGATGCCAAAAAAGGCAAGAAGGAAGATACTGTCAAAGAAAGGGCGTTTGCTTCAGAAATCGACGTTTCTAAGGAAGCAGTCGTTGCTAGATGCAAAGCCTATATTCAATCTTTTGTTGCTCATCTTGATAATGACTACATCAATAAAGAGCAAAACATTGAAGATAAAGCCAACAAGCTTGTCGATTTATACGTTTCTTCTTGCAAGAACGCCTTAATCAAAATCAACAAGAAAGAGCTTAAACAAAAAGCAATTGAACTCTTAGGCGAAGTTGGTATTAAGGATCCTGAAAAGAGAATCAACCAATATCCATTTGAGTTCTCTGGCGGTATGAGACAGCGTATCGTTATTGCTATCGCTCTTTCATCTGACCCAGAAATTCTTATTTGTGATGAGCCTACAACAGCGCTCGATGTTACCATCCAAGCCCAAATCTTGGATATGATTAACAAACTTAAGGAAAAGAGACACCTTTCCGTTATCTTTATTACCCATAACCTTGGCGTTGTCGCCAATATGGCTGATGATATCGCGATTATGTACGCTGGAAAGATCGTTGAGCAAGGAACGGCTGATGAAATCTTCTATCATCCTGCTCACCCATATACATGGGCTCTTCTCTCCTCTATGCCTGACTTAGAGACCAAAGAGAGATTGGATTCGATCCCTGGCACCCCACCGAATATGATTCTTCCTCCAAAAGGCGATGCTTTTGCAGCAAGAAACAAATATGCGATGGCCATCGATTTTGAAGAACAGCCACCGTTCTTTGAAATTACCCCAACCCACAAAGCCGCAACGTGGCTATTAGATGAAAGAGCACCTCATGTTGAG
>CAVKAU010000231.1:0-5253 GCA_963654035.1 bacterium
TGTCAAAGCTGATAGAAAAATCACAAAGCTTGCTGAAAAAGCCTATAAACGTCAAGCGATGGTTTGCAAAGAAAACCGCCATAGAGCAATCATCTGGGGCGTTCAATCGCAATTCTACACCGATTTCTTGCCATGGCTACAAAACTGTTGGGGCATTCTCCCTTTAGTTGATATGCTTTCGCTTGTTTATTTCGATGAGATTTCTGAAAATGACAAGGACCAAGCAATCTATGATATTGCCAAACTCTATCAAGAAATGATCATGAGAAACAGAACTCATGGTGGATATGAAGTCTTATTAGACGATCTTTGGAGATTCTGTGATTATTACAAAGCTGATATGGTCATTCTTTGGGAGCATATTTCTTGTAAGGCGCTCGATGGCATGCATGGCTTATTCGAGGAACGCGCAAGAGAACATGGAATAAGACTTATCTGGGTCAACCACGATTTGATGGACCCACGTGTCATTTCCAAACAATCAATCAGAGATGATGTTAATAGATATATGCGTTCAATTATGCGTGAAGAGCCAGTTGACCCAAGCTTAGAAGTAATTGACGATGCAAAATCATGGTAAGGAGTAAATGAATATGAAATATTTTGGTGGATGTGATTCCGGAAGTACTTATACAAAGTGCGTTATTATCGATGAAACAGGAAAAATGGTGGCAAATGTCACTCTTAGAAGCAGAATCAATTCTGTTTTAAGTGCTCAAGATGCCCTTGATCAAGCAATTGCTCAAGTTCCTGAACTTAAATCGCCTAAAGATTTATCTTATTTGGTTGGCACGGGATATGGAAGAAACAAAGTTCCTTTTGCCGATGAAAACATCTCAGAGATTTCTTGCCACGCTATGGGGGTTCATGTTACAGACCCAAGCGTAAAAGCCATTATCGATATTGGTGGGCAAGACGTCAAAGGCATCGCCGTTGATAAAGACGGAACGGTTTTAAATTTCGCCATGAACGATAAGTGCGCCGCTGGCACAGGAAGATTCTTCGAAGCAATGGCTAGAGCCTTTGAAATGGATTTAGACAAATTTTCAAAACTTTCATTACAAGCGAAAAATATAATTCCTATTACTGCTCAATGCACCGTATTTGCTGAATCAGAAGTTATCTCATTAGTCGGTGAAGGAAAACCAATGGATGAAATTGCTGCTGGCATTGAATTCTCTGTTGCAAAAAGATGCTTTGTTATGGCAAAGAAAGCTGGTGCGACTGACAATATTGCCTTAACTGGCGGCTGTGCGAAAAATGATGGCTTAAAAGATGCCATTGAAAAGGTTTTGCACTTAAAGGTTGTCAATCTTTCCATCGATCCTCAGTTAATGGGTGCTTTAGGCGCTGCGGAATACGCTCGCCAAAAAGGTTTAGCGGGAGGAAGATAAGATGGGAACCGCTTTAATTGTTTTAAGCTGGACATTATTTCCTTATTTAGGCTGGCAACTCTGGATTAGCATCGTTTGCACTGTCGTTGGTGCCTTAGTCGCACTTTTTGCCCTGCTTTTTATCGTTTATTTCTTCAATCTTGATATGAAACTCATGGCTAAGATGGAACCAGTCTTAGAAAAGATCTACGACAAGAAGAAAAGAAACCGTAAAATCTAATTATGTTTATTTTTGATGATTTAGTCACATCGATTCATGAAATCAACAATAAATACGATTTTAAGAAACTGGACGTCAATCTTTCTAAACCTTTCAAAGAGAATGAAAACCAATTAATTTTCGCCTCTGAAAAGGCTTATGAGCTTGGCGGAGGCCAATACAAAGGAATGACGCTTGATTTACTTAGCGATACATCTTTTGATGATGAGATCCTTCTCTTAGGGAAAGATCTTCCATCGATTTCAAAAGATGGTAATTATGCTCGAATCTCTATTGCTAGCATCAATAAAGACGCTATGGGTACTGCCAATTCTCTTTATGGCAATATTCGCAAATTCGATTATGTTAAATATCATTTCGCCTATGATGGAGTAATGGTTAGAGAATCAGCCTTCAATAAGAAAGAAAGCTTGCTCGTTTCTAAAGATGCCATAAAAAAAGATCAACTAGATTTTTCTAAACTTGGAAGTTATTTCATCAGCAAATATAAAAATTTGCCTTTCATTAAAAACGTGAAAATCATCTTTATTGACGTTGATGAATACGATTATGAAGGATTGTCTTCTATCGTGAATAAATGTGAGAACATCACCAAGGCCCTCGACCATTTAAGCAATAAGGTTAAGATGGATTGCCATTCTTGTGCGCTGCAAGTCGTTTGTGAAGAGGTGGAGAAGAAGGTCAAGGAAGATTTCAAATAAAGACTTAAAGATCGTCAAAACGCTTAAAAACGTGGCGATCTTTTTTCGCTGAAATTAGGTCTCAATCTCATTTAAGTAACAGAATTTATCAAACAAGATTTTATCTAAACGTATTTCTGATAATTGATAATATAATTAAAATAGTTTATTAGGTTAGCTACAATGATTGAATTCCTCCATTTAAACGTAAACGAAATAAAAGATACAGAAATTGCTAATCTCCCAGCTTATCGCCAAGAGAAAGCAAATAAATATCTTTTTGAAAAAGATAAAAAACTATCTCTAGCTGCAGGAATTCTTTTGGAAGAAGGATTCAATCGTCTTTCACTAGATGCAAAAGAAAGAGAAATTGGATATTTAGAGCATGGCAAACCTTATTTGATAAATAGGCCTGACATTAATTTTAATTTGTCCCATTCGGGAGAAGTTGCAATAGCCGTGTTTTCAAAGAAAGAAATAGGCTGTGACATTGAAAAAATAAAAAACTATAACGAATCCATTGCTAATCGTTGCTTTTCATTAGAAGAAAAAGACTTTATTCTGCATTCAAAAAACAAAGATGAAGTATTTTGCCGAATTTGGGTAATGAAAGAAAGCTTTCTTAAAGCAATTGGTGTTGGAATTGGCATTAAAATGGATTCCATTTCCTTTTCAATTGATGGAGATAATATAACTATCAAGCAAAACATAGATTCAAGACATTGGAAAATAATGGAAAAAAGAATAGGCGATTATTTAATTTCCATATGCGAAGAAAATTAAAAAATCAAAATATCCTACGTTAAAGTCCATTATTTTTAAGCGAGTAATTAAAAGCCGTAAGGGATTGTTCCCTTACGGCATTATTTAGATAAATATTAACGATTCTGAATGGCATCGATTGGTTTTTTATTGGCGATTTTTGTAACTGGTAGAATTGAAGAAATAATACTTGCAACGAGCGAAACACCAAATAGTAGCAGAACTATTAAGACATCTGGGTTCATTATGGTAAAGCCCAATTGATCTTTAAAGTTGTTGTTCATCATAACAGAAATAAAGATCGTTCCAGCAGTTGCTAAAATGAAATTGATAATGGCAATGATAAACGCTTCAGAATAGAAGATTTTAAATACGTCTGTTCGTTTGGCCCCTACTGCTCTAAGGATACCAATCTCTCTACGCTTATTGTTAATTGATACAGACATGAAGTTATAGAAGAGAAGCATGCTAAATACAGCTAAGCCTATACCAATGTAAAGGAATACCTGCGTCATCATAGAAAGCATCGATGAAGTGCTTTCAATTTTTAATAATTGACTATTGTTTATATATAAATACCATGATCCTACTTCAATTTTATCGTATGAGGTATTAGAGAATACGTTTTTCTTTTGAAAATAGAAATCAAGGAAAAAGTCTAGTTTATCTAAGTTGTTTTTAACGCCAATATAACCGCATTGTGACACTGATTTATCACCATACTTCTCTTTAAAGATTTCTATTATGGATAAGATGTCTTCTTTGCTTATTGATAGGTAATTGTTGTTGCTTACTAAATCTATACCGACAACTTTAAAGCTATACGAAGGAAAGTCGCTATAAGATTGAAACTCGCCGCTAATCGTATAGTTTATGTTAGAAAAGGAACCATATTGATCCAGGGCTGCTTTAAGTTTACTTGCTTTGAATGTTAAATATTTTTGATACTCATCATAATTATAGTTATCGCTGAATGTTACGTATTCTCTGCAAACTTCTCTTTTTATTTGATCTGTTGCTTCGGTAACGCCATAGGCATCCATGTAACGATTTAATAATTCGTTATATGTAATATCGTCTTTGTATTTGCTATAGATATCGTCGTAATTTTGATTAACATATTCTGCTTGTGCGTTATTTTCAGCGTTGCTAAGGTTATTTATTTCATTTATTTTTTCGATCTCTGGATATTTTGCAATTAAGTCGTTGGTGTATTCTTCTACAGCTGAAAGATAATAATCATAATAATCTGTATTTATTCCATTTGTTTCCATATAGTTCTCAACATACCATTGGAAAATAGAATATTTTTGCCAATCTTCGGCGTTTTTGTAATCTTCATCTGTATACGTTATGTTCCCATCGGCGTCAAATGAACAAATATAGTTTAACGGAATGCCTTCGTTGATTAATTTAACGAGTTCAAAATCATTGGTATAAAAATCCTTATATTTTTTGATTATTGTTTTATATTTTGCTGCTCTTTGAATGTCGTAAAGACAATCGCTTAATAACGCATTCGACACTTCATATGTTTCAGTTTTTTCAACGTTTGTGTAAGCATCGGTAAATTTATAAGAATAGGTTATTGAATAATCTATAGTTGGAAGGCAACAACGCGTGAATTCTGAAAAATTTATTAACGCTTCGCCTTTGCTTAAGCTTGTTTTAGATTTATCAAAAAAGTAGTTCTCATGATTGGCAAAATAAGTCAGTTCATAAAAATATTGATTTCCATTGTTTTCGGAAATAAAGCTATCATTGCTGAAAGTAATGTCATTATCTTCTTGACTGGCTGAAGGGCCATAAAAATATGCACTGTGAATGCTATAGTTATCTCTTAATGAAGCTAGTGCGTCATAATCAGGATGGGGATATGAAACTTCTTCGCCGCTTTCGCGATAAGAAAGAAGATTGGATGGGATCTTAGTGTCGATTATTCCGGTGATAGTAACGTATTTTGTTGTGTTTTGCTCGAATCTAAGAACTTTCGTGCCAATTAACTTTTCTGGGGTCATCTCATCTTTTTTAATTGTTACAGTCGATGAAGATATTCCATAATCTTCACATGAATAATATTCGTATAGTGTAATGCAAATTTCAGAACTGTTTTTTGGAAGACTTCCTCTGTATAATTCAAAACCAAGATTTTTCATTTTGGCTTCATCGATTTCCATTCCAGTACCGATATATGTAG
>CAVKAU010000232.1:0-448 GCA_963654035.1 bacterium
TTTTGCTAGGAAAAATAAGTGGAAGTATGCCAAGATGTTTTCGTTTCTCTAAAAGAAGCGTCTATCGTTTCACATTCGAAACAACTAATGAATACGTTTACGAAGTTGAAGCCTGGAATCAAACCTATCTTTCCCATTATCTTAATTTAGAGGACGAATTCACGCTTGTCGGCTATTACGATAAGAAACGCAACAAAATCAACCTATCCAAGATTCTCAAGGGAAAAATCGAAAAAAACGTTTCTCTTAGGCCAATTTATTCTCTTCCTAGCAATATTCAAAATCACACTTTCCAAGCTTTGGAAAAGAGGGTCCTTCTTGCTTCAAAAGAATCTTTAGAAGAAATTTTGCCTCTTGCTTTGATAAATAAGTATCGTCTCAAAAATAGATGGGAAGCCTATAAAGACGTTCATTTTCCTAATTCAAAAGAAGAGATTCATGAGGGCAT
>CAVKAU010000232.1:458-2026 GCA_963654035.1 bacterium
AATGCTGTCATATAAACCCACAAACGATCAATTAAAAGCCTTTAGCGAATGTCTTAAAGATATGAACTCGGCTCATGTTATGTATCGTTTATTGCAAGGAGATGTTGGAACGGGCAAAACCCTTGTTGCCGCCTTATGCGCTTATGCAAACCACCTTCGTAGTGAACAAACCGCTATAATGGCCCCAACTGATGCCTTAGCTAGGCAACATTACGAAAACCTAAAAGAGATATTCGAAGGAACAAATGTGAACATTGCTTTGTTGGTCGGTTCCTTGCCTTCTAGCGAAAAACGGGCGATTGCTGAGGATTTAAAGGATGGAACAATAGATATTGTCGTTGGAACGCACGCTTTGTTTTCCTCTAGCCTCGAGTACGCTTATTTAGGACTAGCTATAATCGATGAGCAGCACAAGTTTGGCGTCAATCAAAGAAGCTTATTAGTCGATAAAGGCGAACATGCCGATTTGTTGATGATGAGCGCAACACCAATCCCTCGAACTTTGACTTTAACTGTTTATGGCGATTTAGATGTTTCAACATTGACGGAATTTCCGGCTAAAAAAAGAGAAGTAAAAACGAAAATTCTCCCGCCAAATGACCCTAAAATTCAAAATATGATCGATGATTCGTTAAAGAACAACCATCGCGTTTTCATCGTTGTTCCTCAAATTGAAGGAAGTGAAAAAGAAAACACGAGCGTTTTAGAAGTCGCCGAACGTTACAAAAATCTTTATCCAAACAAAGTGACGTTAATGCATGGCAAAATGGACGAGGAAAGCAAAGAAGTCGCAGAAATGGCTTTTAGAAGTGGTCTTTGTCCAATATTAGTCGCCACATCTTTGATCGAAGTCGGAATCGATGTTAAATCCGCGAATCTTATGATTGTTTATTCACCAACGCATTTCTCTCTTTCTTCTTTGCACCAATTAAGGGGAAGAATAGGGCGTGATGGAGAAAAAGCTACTTTTGTGATGGCTTATAAAAAAGGCGATGAACCAGAGAGCGAAGAAAAGCTTCGCGTTCTTCTAAATATCGATGATGGTTTTAAAATCGCTGAAGAAGATCTTCGTTTGCGTGGTCCTGGAGAGATATTGGGTACTAAACAGTCTGGATTGCCTTCTTTCACGGCGATAAACATAATTGATGATTTTAGAATTTTAGAGTGTGCAAGAAATGATGCAACATGGATTCTTGCGAATCAAAACGACCCTGAAAATAAAAATCTTATTGAATTAGTTAAGAAGGAAAAGAGAACTTCTTTATCCTAGTAAAAAAGTTGGTCTCTAGTTATACTAGAGAAGATATATTTAGAGGAAAAACCATGAGAAAAATAGTTGTGGATATGATGGGCTCTGATTTAGGGAGTAAGGTCACACTTGAAGCCGTTAAGAAATTTCACGAAAAACATCCTGAATATTCGCTCGTTTGCGTTGGCAAAAAAGAAGAATTGGTTGGAATTGATTTCGCTACGATAATTGATGCAAGAGATGTCGTTCCGATGAATGCTGGTGCTTTAGATGTTCTTCGAAGAAAAGAATCATCCATGGTCGTTGCGCTTAATATAGC
>CAVKAU010000233.1:0-6109 GCA_963654035.1 bacterium
CTCCAACAAAGTCTGATAGACGATGATATCCAAGCCCACCGTTGGCTCATCCATGACCCAGATTTTGGGGTTATGGATCAAAGACGCCATAAGGCAGACTTTTTGCTTCATACCATGGGAATATTCCCTGATCTTCCTATTCAAATCGGAATCCGGCATCCTGAATTTCTTTTGGATGAAGGCGAAATTCCTATCGAAGGCCTCTTGGACCATATCATAAGATGAAGCGACGAATTCCAGATATTCCTTCCCGGTCATCATCTCATAGGCGATAGGCTCGGAAGAGACGTAACCGATGCTTCTTTTGGCATCCAAAGAATCGGTCTTGGTGTCATATCCGCAAACGTATATCTCGCCGGAAGTAGGCTCTTTCAATCCGACTATGCAATCGATGGTCGTGGATTTGCCAGCCCCGTTTTTGCCGATGAAGCCGAAAACCTCGCCTTTATGGACTTCAAGATTTATTCCTTTGAGGACCTCTTTCTTCCCATAGGCTTTCTTCAAATCTTTTATGACCAAAACATTGTCGGGGTTTTCTTCGGCCAATGGTTCTTTTTTGATTTCTTCTTCCATCGTTATTTCCTCCTTCCAATGCTGGTCAGCCAGACCAAGTCTCTGTTATATTGCGGGAATATTGAATAGGCGCTTGAGCAATGCCCGCAAAGGTAATTCTCGCCCGTGAAGGTTATATCCTCGCTCCCGCAGAACGGGCAACGATCGTGATATAAGCCAATGGGCGATTCGAACAACATCATCATCGAGGCCAAGACGTTCTTTATGATCGTGCCTCCATCTTCTCGGTAATAAGACAAATTCACGACGTCCGCGAATTTCTTGACCGCGTTCCTCGCGGTTATCAATAAGGCGTCGTCGTATCCGCCTTTGGATGACAATAAGGCGTCTATGGCCTTTTTGTTCTTCTCGGTATAGGAATGGGATACCAATAGATAATAGGAAGCTTTCCTTTTTTCGTTATTCTTCCTCTTCCCGCCCATATAGAAGACTTTGCATTCGATGCCTTTGTTTTCTCTATCCAACCTGAAGGTAAAAGAGAAATTTTCTTTCCTTATCCTTAATGATTGAAGATCTATCGAATCATGCTCATCCAAGAATATGGATGGCTTATTGTCTGGGATAAATAAAGGGCTCCCCACCAAATATTTGGCAAAACTGGTGACCACGTAATTGTAATATAGGTCATCGTTTTTCATATCCTCGTTGCTCTTCTTGTTATAAGAAGCCACATGCATCTTGTAACAGAAATTATATCTCGGATCATGAATGAGAATGTTGGTGGGTATCACCGAACGATTGAATTTCTTATCGGACGTTAACTTGTAGAATTCCGTCCCTTTGAGGTTCTTTATCCTCTTTTCGAGCTTCTTGGCCAACATCATCACCTGCTCGCGATTCTCGCTTTCCTTCGAAAGCATGAATGGGGTATAAGGGGCTTTGGATTTGGCAAAGCTCTTGAACATCGATTTCTGGCCGAAGGTCTTATCGGTCCTTTCGAAATGCTCCTGGAGGGATTCCACCAAAGGCGCGATGTCGCTTAAGGCGGTCTCGATATCCTCGCTTAATTCATCGATGAACATGGATATGAATTTATTCTCATAGGTTAGAATCGTATCGATATTTTCCACCGTATGGACATATTCGGGGGACATATCCCCGTTCTTCATCTTCCAAAGCTTTGGATCTTTCAATGTCTCAGAGAACGAGTCGTGGGATAACGCCCCGGATAATTCGGAACGGATGACCACTTCCTCGGTGGTCACTTTGATATGCGGCTTAGCGAGAATGGCCATGACTTTCTCGGAAGCCAAGCGTATCTCTTCCAGATGGGCCAATTGCTCGTCGCAGTCATAATCCGCGTTGAAAGAGAAGGAAGCCTCTTTGAATTCGTCGGAATAGATCTTTATCCCATTTCCGACTACTTCTCGGAGAGAATCGGTGAATGATCTTAAGAAAGGCTTTCTCTCTTCCATAGCTAGATTCTTTATAGTTTCCTAAGCAAGCGGTCGATCGTGTGATTGGTCTGAGGGAATTGGTTCTCTCCATAGGTCTTAACGATCAACGATTTGAGGTTCATCAATCCTGGCTTGATGTAATCTTCGAAGCGGCCATCCAATTTGGCCACGACCTTCCTAGAGAACATGAAGTCCAAGGCGTCTTCTTTACTCCCGCCGCATTCGACGAAGACCGGGACGAAGGATTCTATCTGATGCATGATACGGTTGCCATAGGTGATGTCGAACGTATCGTAGGTGAAATCCGCCAAAGAACGGAATTTCTCGAAATCCTTGTCGGACATGCGGTTTTCTTCTTTTCCTTCCGCCTCGGCGAAGAGTTGCTGGAGCTTATTGAAGGACAAGGTGATCTTGCTTACTTCTCCTTCCACTTCGAACGGCTCGTTCCTATCATCGAAATTGATGGTGATGGCACGGTCATAGACCTTGTCGGTGATGGTATAGGTCGAATCATCCTTGTTTGCGGTTCCGATGAAATAGGTATTGGAAGGGATCTTCAATATTCCATCAGTCAAATGTTCCGGAGCCTCGAAATCGTAAGGAAGCTGCATGATTTTGATCTTCCATTCGGAAGTCGGATATTCCAAAACGGATAGGAAATCCGCGAAATAGTATTCGATACGGGAAATGTTAAGTTCATCCAAAACCATGAAATTCAGATTCTTCGGCTTATAGGAATATTCATACAAGCGTTTCAAGAATTCGGTCTCGTTGTAGCTTCTCGAGAAATCGTTGTAATAGCCAAGGATGGAAGTCTTGTCCCTCCAAGTGGCCTGAACGGCCTCGAAGAAGGATTTCTCAGAAATGAATTCGGAGAAATAACGGGCAAGGGACGATTTACCGGTTCCGGACAAACCTTCAAGGATGATGAATCTGGATGCGGCTAAACCGGAAATGAATTCGCGGATGGTCTTCTCGTCATAATAGAGTTTCAATTCCTTGGCGAGGTAATTTCTGAATTTGGTACATAAATCTTTGAGGTTCACATCGTCCTCGAAGATAGGTTCCCTATGAGTGAGATAGGCGTAATCCACCGAGCATAAGCCAGGGAAGACGCGTTCCTTGTCGCTTATTACAGGATTCTCGGAAGAAGACGAGCCACCGACTCCTCCGCCGATGCCAACGCCAACGGAAGAAGCGGACACCCCTTCGCCGAAGGATTCGGCCAAGGACCCTTGTTCCGCCATGGCTTTGGCTTCTTTTTCCATCTCTTCCTTTTCTTCTTCGATTAAATCATCCCCATGCTTGCCGAAGAACCTCCAAGGCTCATCGACCCTTCTGACGTTGACCCAAAGGAAGGAAATGTTCATGACGAACAAAGCCAATATTACAAAGAAGATGCTTCCTACTGACAAAGCTTCCGCCAAATAGAGATAGCAGAGCCTGACGGCTTCTGAATTCCAAGGATACAAAGCCGCATAGGATATCCCGCCAAACAATCCGGTAACGATTATGATGGTGGCGATATAGATAATAACGTCCTTGGCGGTATTGCCCTTCTTGTTGTAATAGATGGCCGTGCGGTATTCGAAGATAACCGCGGCGGTCACGAACAAGGCATAGACGAAAAATACCAATAAGACGGCCCATCTTTGAAGCGTCCCATCTTGGATTATCGGGAAGCCCAAAGCGACGCTTAGCTTCTGGAACGGGTTGTTTTTGGCCAATATGTTGAGATCGGTATCCAATCCCAGCCCGGCCAGCAAAACGAACAAGGCCCAGAAGAAGACCACGGTAATGAATATGAGATTCTTACGCGTGAAATGAGTTTTCTTTTTCTTGCTCATAGAATGTTCTCCGTATCATCGAGGTGATCGAAGAAGGAATCGTAATCCTTCTCGATCTTTGGCTTTTTGCGGGTCTTTTTCTCTTTGATCCGTTTTTTCGAAGGAGCCCCCTCCGCATCGGATTCTTCATCCGACTTCTTATCGCTTTCCGAGCTTATTGGAGAGAAAGGCTCGGGGAGCGATTCTTCTTTTTCGGGCTTATTAACCTCAGGCAAGGAAGATATGGCCTCTGGCTTGGATTCGCTTCCGCTTATGGAAGCGCCTGCGCTTTCTTCGGCTAAGGCTTTATCGACATCCATCCCCTCGATAGGGAGGGAAGCGATGAATTTGCCTGAATCGAAGACGTAGCAGTTCCCTTTGTAAATGATGGTTTCTTTGTATTGGGCTATGACATCATTGGCTTCGTCCGTTTCCGGATCGAAGGATAAGGTGTTAAGCAGCAATTCCGTCCTTTCATCCATCGCCTTCTCGTATTTGTTGTTCAATCGGTCATACATCAATAAGCAATAGATGATGCTTACGATGGTGATAATCCCGGCGTTGGATTGGACGAATATTATGAATATACCTATTTCAGGTACGCGCGCGCCTGTGTAATGGCCTATGATGTCATCGTAGGTTAAATAAGCCCCATAGAAATTGTTGTCGTCATCTATGGCGTTCTTATCCCCTCTGGTGTGGTAGGCTTTGCTTCCATCTTCCAAAGTCTCGATGACCCTGATTCGATGGACGATGACGACATCGTCTTTGGATTTGTAGGCAATGACGTCATAAAGCTTTACATCATCCTCCGAATCGTAAGGGGCCAACCCGATGATATCGTGCGCATTGAACTGGTTATCCAAATTGTTTTCTTTTAGATAAGTGTTGTTCGAATTCTGCAAGGACATCGAATCGGTCGCGATGACGATGAAGGAATGCTTCCCGAACATCAATACGTTCCCGGAGAAACGCGAATACATAGAGAACACGAAGAACGCGCATATGACGCCCATAAGGACATATTCGAATATCCTCAAGGCTTTTTTAAGCGCTTTTTTGGTCTTGTTCTTGTTTTGCTTCTCTTGATAGACGGCTTGCTCGATCAAATCGGCATCTTCTCGGCCGGCCTTCACGCTTTCGATGTTCGTAAGGTAATAGTTACGGAACAGAATGGTGAAGACGACCGAGAAGCTGATTACGCAAACAAGGGTGACTACAAGAGAGATTATCTCTATCGAAGACATATTGATGTTTGGTTAGGTGTGGTTTTTCAAAAGATTAAGATGCAGTGTTGTCGGCGGTGACTTCAACCACGAACTTGACGTTTTTATCAGGATAAGCGGTTGAATCTTTGACCAAACTGTTAATCGTTTCGATTTCCGATAAGACAGAATTGGCTTGGGATTCGCTGGAATCCAAAGAGCCTGGGTTAACGCCATTGAATATCGAACCCCATTTCCAGTTGGCGGTAATATCGATGGTGGCTTTTCCACCGGTAGCAATACCGATGGTATAGGTGAAATTGCCGGTGTTGGTGCCGGAGATGGTACCTGTCACAGCGCTATTCCCATCATATTTGGCGGTTGCCGAAGACACATCATACAAAGTGACTTTCGCATCGCTTGTGGACGAAGGATTGTAAATATAGGCTTTGCCATTACTATCCGCCGTGGCGAGTTCGGTCAAAATCGTAGGATAAGTCGGAGTGATGGTTATCTTTTTCAATCTCTTCGCGAGGATATCGTTTGACTGACAGCTCATTGTGAATTGGAATGAAACGCTTAGATGACCGATGTCATCCAAACCCGTTCCGGACGCTTGAATCAATCCGGTTGTATCGCTTGAATAAGGGCCAAAAACAATATAGGCGGTAGTTGGATTGGTTTTATTGTCAACTAAAGTCTTGCTGCTGACGTTTGCATCAACGCCGGTCCCGTTAGCAACGCAAGTATTGGTATAGGTCGCAGAACTAAGCTTAATGCGTTCATCGCTTATGGTAGCGACATCGACGCCAATAGCCTTGTCCATCGTTGAGCTATCACCGCCGGAGATGATCCAAGAGGCAAAGCCAACGCTACCGACTGAAATGACAGCGGCAGAAGCCACTACGATGCCTAATGATTTTTTTCCTTTTTTATAGCCTTTCATTGTATTTACGATACTTGCGAAAGATTATTCGCCCTGTTTTGTTAGCTGATCAGCGATTTTCAAAGTAACGGTTGGCTTACTTGAACTAAAATAGTTTTCGATGGCCGTAAGTTCCGCTTCCATCTGAGTTTCGATTTCGCCATACATCGCGGTCTTCGTATC